>DATARG010000159.1:0-11070 GCA_036264275.1 Candidatus Udaeobacter sp.
CTTGCTTGCTCATTTGTGCTTCGTTATTTGTCATTCTACGATCTTCTTTCGTAGATCAAAATATAACTACCGAGCTCTGGCACAGATGTTGGTATTTGATCAAAATAGTAATCAGTTCGATCCGCAGAAAGGGTGTTTACGAGGCCGACAGCTTGGTAGTGCTGATTGAGATATTCGTTTGCCCAAGTAAAGATCAATGTCCCGGAATCAGAGTGTTGGGCCCACGAAGCACCCATCGCTACAGAAATGAGGTACCGCGGACGCGCAAGCTCGATTTCGCTTATCATTTCTTCCTGCATCCGTCGCGCGTAGCTCTGTGCCTCCATAAGCGCGTAGGTATAGATGTAACCAGTGGCGGAGTGCCGCCTTGAATAAAAATAAATCTGTGGCTCCGAGCCGAGAATAGCGATTGTATCGCTCGGGCTGGAATGGTCTCGCAAGTACTCTGCAATCCTGAGAGACTCTGGAAACGGATTTGATCCGTACGCTATTCGAGACGCTTCAGTAGTAGAAACTTCAAAGTAGAATTGTCTACCGACAAGGATCGGCTGGCTTAATGCGATGCAAAACACCAGAACGGGCGTAAATCGAACTAACCTGCTGCGGCTCGCGACAAAATCTGACAATGTGCTGATTGCAAGGCCACAAAGCAGTGAAACTGCGGGCAGAATAAAGATAAAGTAGTGTTCTCGAAAATAGAACCCTGCCGACAGCGCCAGGAGGGAAATTGTCAGGAGACCAAGAAGAAAAACTGCGCCGCCGCGGGACCGCTTATTCCAAAGTCCACCTATGAGGCCGAGACCAGCTAATATCCACAGCGTCCACCCCGAACAAATCACGCTGCCGCCCATCATCGCAAAAATGGAAGGAGCTGCACGGAAAGGAATGCGAGTGCCATATTCGGCCGCGTAATTAACTGTCCAAAACCAGAACTTCTCGAACACGCCCGCTTGCCACAGGATCAGACAAGTGAGTCCGAAAGGAGCAATTGCCCCCGCGCTGAAGATTGAAATACGCAAAATGATCGTCCTCAATGTGGCGCGGTGACGAATGTCATTGCATAGGATAGATGCGGCCCCGAAGAGAATGAAAACCGCTCCTGGTTGCTTCATTAAAACGCCGATGCCAAAAAATATGCCGCTGGCAAACACTCGGCCGAACCCTCGCTGATCTGGCCGATCCCATAGAAGCAGCAACGTTCCACCTAACACGGGCAGCATCGCGAATTGCGAAGCGTGTGCCGCCAATCCCAACACCGACGGGCTTAGCGAAAGAATCCCATACGTTGCCGCGGCGACGACGCCCGCCTGCAAGCCGAACAGCCGCCGGCCAATGAAAAAGATCAAAATGATCGACGCAGCATTGATCAGCAGCAAACCAATGTGAATGCCGACAATTGTTTCTCCGAAGATCGACATAAGCACCGCATAGGCAGCGTATGTCCCAGGAAATTTCATGTTATACGCAAGCTTGTAAGGCGGGATTCCTTGCAATATGAGCTGGCCGGCATAAGCGTACTCGCCCTCGTCGCGCTCAAGAGGAATTCCCAAGAGTCGAATCCTGATTGCAACGATGAGAGTGAAAACGATTGTCGCCAGAACCCACCATGCGAACTGCACGAGTTTTCGGCTGAGGTCGGTCTTGCGTACCACGAAAGCTCCTATTTCAATGAGAAACGCAAGGTTGCAACTGAAGGCGGTGCTCGAAATTTCGGGTGAACTACGGAAGAGAGAAGGCGCCGCTGAGTTGCCGCACTTCAGCTTCGAAAGCCTTCGCGAGTTAATTGCGATCGGAAGCGGCTAGCGTATGCACGAAATCGCCAGGCGCATTTTTTCTTCGCGTGGTCGCGTGTTGATTTTCGCTGTCGTTCTGACGGCCGTCACGATCCTTGCGTACCGGCCTGCCTGGCATGGGGGATTTCTGTGGGACGACGACGACTATATCATTAAGAACGAATTGTTAACTGCCCCGGACGGTTGGCAGCGGATTTGGTTTTCTCTCGATTCCCCATCCCAGTATTTCCCATTTACTTACAGCACATTTCGGCTCGATCACGCCTTGTGGGGCTTGAACACGACTGGTTATCACTGGGTCAACCTTCTGCTTCATGTTGGCAATGCGCTTCTGCTCTGGGCGGTGCTGGCGCGGTTAAAAGTACCCGGCTCCTGGTTTGCTGCGGCAATTTTTGCGCTTCATCCCGTGCAGGTCGAGTCGGTGGCATGGATTACCGAACGCAAAAACGTGCTGATGGGATTTTTCTTTTTGTTGACGCTACTTGCCTGGATTGTGTTTGTTGACGAACGGACCCGACGTCCATGGCTCTTCTATTGCCTGGCGTTGATTTGCTATGTGCTGGCGCTCTCGGCGAAAGCAACCGCTTGCACCCTCCCTGCTGCATTGTTCCTGATCCTTTGGTTGCAGAAAAAACCGATCACAATGCGTCGCTTGATCCAAATTCTTCCTTTTGTCGCTCTGGGTATTGGCATGGGGTTACTCGTGGTTTGGTGGGAACGCTACCATCAGGGTACGAACCGTGGCCTGTTTACCTTTCTTAGCCCGACAGAGCGAATACTCGTCGCGAGCCGCGCTGTCTGGTTTTACCTGAGCAAAATCTTTTGGCCGTCCAATCTCACCTTTATCTATCCGAGATGGAACATCTCTCCGGCGAATTTGATCGACTACATTTGGTTGGTTGCGGGCCTTGCGGCGTGCGGGGCCATTTATTTCAGTAGGCGATTTTTCGGACGCAGTGTCGAAATCGCGGCCGCGTTTTTCGTTGCCACGCTTTGTCCGGTGCTGGGATTCGTCATGCTGTTCACGTTTCGCTACACGTTCGTGGCAGACCACTATCAATATCTGGCCTGCATCGGACCAATTGCCCTTGCAAGCGCGGGCATAGCTAATTTGTCGGACAAATCTCCGCAGTACCGCGGCGTTATTGTAAGCATTGCCTTGTTAATTGTAGCGGGCTTGGGGACATTGACGTGGCGGCAAGCCGCGACGTACGCAAATATCGAGACGCTTTGGCGAACCACTCTGGCAAGAAATCCCGAATGCTGGATGGCGCATACAAACCTCGGTCTTGTGTTTCTTCAACAAGGCAAGATCGACGACGGCATCGCTCAGTACCGGTCAGCCTTGCAAATGCAGCCCGACTCGTGGGATGCCGAGTACAATCTTGGTACGGCTCTTCTGGGAAAAGGTCAGGTAGATGAGGCGATCCTTCACTGTGAAAAGGCGGTTCACATGCGACCAACGGATCCGGATGCCCTGGTTTCTTTGGGAAATGCGCTTTTTCAAAAGGGCCGGATTGACGAAGCAATTACTCATTATCAAGAGGCGATAAGGGCACGCCCCGATCACTTTCTTGCGCGTTACAGTCTCGGTCGTGCGTTGTTGGAAAAAGGCGAACTCGATGGTGCCATCCAAGTTTGCCAGAGCGCACTTTTGCTCGCCCCTTCGGATGCCGACTGTCACACGACGTTGGCAATCGCTCTGGAAGAAACAGGCAACCCTGCTGAAGCCGTCTCGCATTACCAGAAAGCGCTGGAGCTTGCCCCCGGATCGATTTCCACACTGACCAATCTGGCTTGGCTGCTGGCGACATCCCGGGACGCATCGCTGCGAAATGGCCCGAAGGCGGTTGAACTTGCGAAACAAGCTGACCGACTCGTTGGCGGCACCAACACCGTTGTGTTGCGGACGCTTGCAGCCGCGTACGCGGAAAAAGGCGAATTCGCGAACGCGATTAAGACCGCGCGGTCCGCGATGGAACTCGCGCGGATGCACGGTGAGGCCTCTCTCACGGCGGATCTCGATCAACAGATGGCGTTGTATCAACTCGGGATGCCTTACCGGGAAAAGGCAAAATAGTTAGAAATCCCGTTCAATCGTTACGTCGCCAGAACGTTGAATTGCCTTAATGACTAGCAATTTAACCGTTTTAGCGATTTATTGGCGGCGAAGCCAACGCCATCACAATTCGTCGCGCAAGATTGTGAAAACGGCTGTGCTCTCGATAACACCTTGCAGCGCATCTGTTCCAGGACCGCTGCCGAATGCTACGACGTCTTCAACGGTTACCAGCGCCGATTTTGTGTAGAACGCTGCCGGTTCGGGCTGTTCTTGTGTAGGTTCTTTAGTCTCGCCCGGGTCCTGGTTCACCGGTAGTTTCGCGGCGCCGTAAGATTTCGTTCCGTGCGGTCCGGTTGCCCAGGTGATCCATGGTTGACCAGCTGAATTGAATCCGAGCAGCGCGATTCCACTATCTTTTCGAAAAGGGAATCCATTCAAGCTCATTCCGCCAATCGCGGCGTCACCGCAGACAATGATTGTAGATTTTGCTCCGCCGTAACTACGCGCGACGCCGACCGCGCGGTCTAGTTCAAGAGTTTGCGTCAGAGTTCGCTCTCCATTGTTTTCTTCAGCCGCCTTCCGCATTAAGCCTGCATCCACCACCAGTAAATAGCCTCCGGGGTTGTATTGCAGCAACTGGATGGCTCGCCTCACCATGTCCGAAAGACTGGGCTGCTGGCCTCTCTCTTCGACCTGCTTTGCGAACGCGAGGTCGTTGTTGCTGAAGACGCCAAAAAGTTTGGGCCGACGCCACGCGGGAACTCCTTCCAGATCGGTGCGTGTGCGAACGATGTCGAATCCGTTGCCACGAAGCTCGAGCAACAAATCGCGCGTATCTTGTCGCTCGCCTCCCTTCGAGGCAGGAATAAATTGCGCCGCGCCGCCCCCCATCGCGATATCGATATTTCCGCGATCCAAAAATTCCGCCGCGATCTTCTCCGTGTCGTTCGGGTCTCCTACGTGCGCGTAGAACGCTGCGCTTGTCGGGTCGGTGAGCTTTGTGTCAGTGACCAAGCCCGTAGCGCGTCCGTATTCCCGCGCCAGCTCAACGATGCTCTTGATCGGTTTCGTCTCACCGTTGATTGCGATCGCGCGGTTCGTTACACGCTCTCCGGTTGCGATTGCGGTTGCGGCAGCCGCCTGATCTGGTGCAGCGAAATCTTTCGAGTAATTCATCACCAGCGCTGCGTACGGCATGGAGTCCATGTTTAAACGTGTGCCTGCCCCGGCGGCATAAGTGCGAGTAGGCGCCAGCCTTGCAGGAGAAAGTCCCTCTCCGACAAAAATGATAATGCCGAAGGGCTTTCGGATGACCCAGTGTTGAAAATAGATCACGCCGACCCCCCCAAAGGCGAGAAGACAGACGACTGCCAGCAACTGGTTGCGCCACTTCATCTTCCCTTTTGTAGCGGCGGTCTATGACGGCTGCAAATGTTCTAAAAATTCGACAGAAACAAAGAACTGCTTGTCCATCGCCGGTTCATCGGCAAAGTGCTTGCGCGACGTATGGCTGGCCCGGTTATGCTCATCATTCGGGACGGCTGGGGCATTAATCCGGGTGGCGGCGAGAAGCGCGAACAGAACGGAGACGCGACATTGCTCGGGTCGACCCCGTTTCACGATCAACTGTACCGGGACTATGCCAGTTCAAAATTAAGCGCTAGCGGCATGGACGTTGGGTTGCCAGAGGGACAGATGGGCAACTCAGAAGTTGGGCACCTCAATCTCGGAGCTGGCAGGATCGTTTATCAGGACCTGACGCGGATTAATAAGGCCATTGCGGATGGGGAACTGGAGCGAAATCGTGTTTTGCAGGACGCGCTTGCCGTTGCACGCGGACATCGATTGCATCTTCTAGGGTTGGTATCCGATGGCGGTGTACACAGCCATTACTCGCACATGATCGCGCTGGCGCGCGCCGCGCATACAGCAGGGGTCGCAGAGATTTTCGTGCACGCGTTCACCGATGGGCGAGACACGTCGCCCACCGGAGGAGCAGGTTTTTTGAGAACGTGCGAAAGTGAACTCCAAAAGAGCGGCGCAAAGATCATCACCGTGGTTGGGCGTTACTATGCGATGGATCGCGACCGCCGCTGGGACCGCACTAAAAAAGCGTGGGACGCGATCGTCTTTGGTCGCGGTGAATTCTGCGAATCATCCCCCGCTGAGGCTGTGGAGCGACAATATTCCCTTGGCAAAACTGACGAATTCATGCCCCCGCTCATTTTCGCCTTCCCGAATGAACAGCGTATCCGCGACGGCGACACCGTCTTGTTTTTCAACTTTCGCGCCGACCGTGCGCGCCAGCTTTCGCAAGCGTTTTTGCTAAAGGACTTCGACGGCTTCGATCGCGGGGTGTGGCCGCAAATTCATTTTATTTCCCTCACACAATATGATGTTCGGTATTCTTCGCCGTTTATCTTTGCGCCCGAAGAACTCAAACACATCTTGGGCGAGATCGTCAGCGCTGCCGGCAAAAGGCAACTGCGGATCGCCGAGACCGAAAAGTACGCGCATGTGACTTACTTTTTTAACGGCGGAATCGAGAAACCGTTTCCGGGAGAGGATCGAAAACTGATTCCCTCGCCGAAAGTCGCCACCTACGATTTGAAACCGGAGATGAGCGCGATCGAAGTGACCGACGGACTGCTCCCACGTCTAGCCGACTACGATTTGATCATTTTGAACTTCGCCAATCCCGACATGGTCGGTCACACCGGCGTTGTCGAGGCGGGGATAAAAGCGGTCGAGACAGCGGACGCATGTTGCTCCCGTATTGTTCCGAAGCTTCTCGAGCTCGATGGCAAAGCATTGATTACTGCCGATCACGGCAACTGCGAGCAGATGCGTAACGCCGACGGATCGCCAAACACGGCGCACACCAGTTACCTTGTGCATTTCATTTATGTCGCCAGAGACGCGGCGAAGTTCCGCTGCAAGGACGGTATTCTGGCAGACGTGGCGCCGACTCTTTTATTTTTGCTCGGCTTGCCGCAACCGAAAGAAATGACCGGGCACAATTTGCTCGTGCCGATCTAGCGAGAGTTCTCGATTTCGGGTCCGCGTTCCCGCCACGGCGATCCGATTCAAAACATGAAGCCGACTGGCCGCGGTGGCATCGTGCCAGGTTGGTTTGCGGACGAGTGTTAGCGCTTCGTTTGTTTCGACCAACGCGCCCCAGCCGACGGGCACTTCCGATTCGCAAAACAACCGCTCAGGCAACACGATAAAAAACAAATTTGCGCAGCGGTAGCGAATTAGCCTCTCGAACTTTGTGCAATCGTAGAGCCGACTTTGCAGCGTTCGCAACTCACGAACGAGACGTGCGTAGCCGCGGTGACCGATTACGCGGAAATTCTCCGAATCAAGCTCCGGAAAAAGCGAATCACCATTGTGCAGCGTCGGATAATGCGCGCGGAGGCCCGCTTCGAGAACCTGACGTCGATTACAGAACTCTTCGAGCCGTCGGCGCGCAGACTCGCTGCGGCAGTTGTCTCGTCGCAGATCACACAATGCCTGTTTGCATTCGAAAACCGCTGTTGATCCAATTTGCTTCGGCGCAGACCGATAGCCAGCCACGTCGGCGCGATATCGGCATCGCGGCAAAGTCACTTCCATCGCTGAGGCGGAAAATCCGTGTGTCTGAGCCCAAATAAACGCGAGCTGCTTCAGCCGGGCGTGTTGTGTTGTTTCGCCCTGACCTCTTATTATTCTCGCAGCCATTTTGCGAGTTCGCGCGCCCAATAGGTGACGATGATATCTGCCCCGCCCCGCTTAAGCGCCGTCATGATCTCGAGAACGGCAGCGCGCTCATCGAAAATTCCTTTTTCGGCGGCAGCTTTGACCATGGCGTACTCGCCGCTGACATGATAAACCGCGGTTGGCTTTGAGAAGCGTTCGCGTACGCGCCATAAAATGTCTAGATACGCCATGGCAGGCTTCACCATCACGATGTCCGCTCCCTCATCGACATCGAGCGCTGTTTCGCGCAGCGCCTCATTTGCGTTCGCAAAATCCATTTGGTACGAACGGCGATCGCCGAATTGTGGCGGGCTTTCAGCTGCCTCACGAAACGGCCCATAAAATGCCGATGCAAATTTCGCGGCGTAACTCATGATCGCCGTTTGATCAAACCCACTGGCATCGAGCGCCTCGCGAATCGCGCCGACGCGACCATCCATCATGTCGCTCGGCGCGACAACATCCGCGCCCGCGGCCGCGTGAGAGAGCGCCGTCTTCACCAAAAGTTCGACGCTTTTGTCGTTCAGAACATGAAAATGGTCGCCGTCAATTCGAGTGACACCACAATGGCCGTGGCTCATGTATTCGCAGAGGCAAACATCGGTGATGGCGATCAAGTCCGGACATTTTGATTTGATTGCTCGGAGCGCTTCTTGAATCACTCCGGCTTCAGCATAAGCGCCACTTGCTTGCTCATCTTTATGCGCTGGGATTCCGAAAAGCAGGATGGCTTGTAGTCCGAGATCCTGAGCGCGCCGCGCTTCATCGACAATCTCTTTGACCGGCAATTGAAAAACTGCCGGCATGCTGGCGAGCGACCTGCGTTGCTCCAATTTTTCATTCACGAACAACGGCAAGACAAAATCGTGAATCGTTAAATGCGTCTCCCGGACAAGGTTTCGCAGGGCAGGGTTACGCCGCAGGCGACGCGGTCGATTAACCAATTTTCTCACAGAGCGAGGCTACCCGCGCGGCGTGATTGTCGCAAGCCGACCGTGCTATCGAGTGCATGACCAGTGCTTGACGTTGTGGAGCGTTGGGTGTCTGCATCTTAGCCGTGGCGCGTTGCTCCGATTATTTGTTGATCGATATCAGTAACTCGTACGCAAAAATTGCGTTCGCATCGAAAGAGCGAGTCTCCAATCCCGCGCGGATCCCGACGGCAAAGCTTTCAAGCAGCTTGGTGGCTGACTTTTTGAGCCGGCGACAGGTAGAGAAACTTGTCGTTTCATCAGTGGTGCCGACGAAAAACTCTGCGATCTCGAAGGCTGCGCGTGATACAGCGCAAGTGCTCTGGCTGGACTGGAAACTGAATCTGGGTGTGGCACTCGATTATCCCACACCGCAATCGATAGGCGCGGATCGCCTGGCGAATGCCGCGGCTGCGGCCGAACTTTATGGATGGCCAGCCATCGTCATAGACTTCGGCACGGCGGCGACTTTCGATGTGCTTTCAGAGGCGGGCAGCTACGTCGGCGGAGTGATTGCGCCGGGACTTGAAGCGATGACAAATTATCTATATCAACGGACCGCGCTGCTCCCGCAAGTTTCGCTGAAAGAGCCACATCGCGCTATCGGTAAAACGACCGTTGAGGCAATGCGTGCGGGTGCCATCTTCGGCTACCGCGGATTGGTTCGCGAGATTTTGGTTCAAATCAAAGCGGAGCAGTTTTCGCGCAAGAAAGTTGCCACCGTCGCAACTGGCGGGTATGCGCGCTTTATCGCCAGTCAACTGCCGGAGGTCGCGGTCGTTCATCCTCACCTGACTCTCGAAGGATTACGGATTGTGGGGAACTTGAATTAATCAGCAAGAGCAGCGACCGCCGGGCCATGCGCTGGAGTCGGGGTTAAGTGCCTTTGTACGAGGAAAAGTTTTTCCGAACAGGACTGAAAATCTTCGTGGCGAACGCAATTTCGACTTGTCAGGTATGCTAATCAGGGCTTGAATCGGGGGTTCATGAGAATCTGGAAGATCGCTGCGATCGCAGCGCTGGGACTTACCTCATTTGCTGCGGACAATGTTGCCCCAACCAAAGCGGAGTTGGAGGAGATGTACAACACCGCGTACCGCGCATTCGACGCTGGTAAGTTTCCGGAGGCGCTAAAGCAACTCGATGCTATTGATGCCCGCCAGCCCGATCTTGCCGCTTCGAAGAATCTGCGCGGCGTAATCCTGATGCGACAGGGCAACTATGATCAGGCTGAAGCTGCACTAACCGAAGCGGCGCGAATCGATCCGAAGTTTTGGAATGCGCGCTTTAACCTGGCGGAGATCCCGTTTCTCAAGAAAGATTGGGCAGAGGCCAGAAAACGCTTCGAGCAATTGCTCTCGACAGGCCAGTCCGATTTGGCGAAGGAAGCTTCCCAGCTGATCCAATACAAAATTCTCCTCACTTACCTGATGGAGGGCAAAAGCAACTTGGTCGATTCCATTCTGGCCAAGCTGGAGCTTTCGCCAGATACACCTGCTGTTGATTATGTGAAGGCAGCGGTGGCCTTCCAACAGAAGAACGAATCGGAAGCGAAAGATTGGATCACCGCTGCGGAAAAGAATTATTCACCGCAGCTAAACAAGCTTTTTGTGGAATCGTTGTATGAAATCGGTTGGATGCAGAAACCGGAAGGCCAACGGCGAGCTTCGCTACCGCTCATGACGGCGGCCGAACGCACCGAAAAGACAAAGGCGTTTGCCCGTTCAAAATTCGAGCAATCACAGCAAGCGTTTCGTCAGCGCGATTTTGCTACGGCGCTGAAACTGGTGGACGAAGCGGACAAGGCGGATCCTAATCAGCCCGCGACCCTAAATTTGCGAGGCGAAATTCTCATGCAGCAGGGGCAATTCGATAATGCCGAGGCCGCTTTCAAAAAGGCAGCAAAGTTGGATCCCAAGCTTCGCGATGCGCAATACAATCTCGCCCAAATTCCATTCAAAAAGAAAGAGTACGCAAAAGCGCGCGACCGTTTCGAGACGTTGTATAAACGAATTCCCGGCGGCGAAAAGAATCAGGCAGCCGAGCTGATCAAGTTCAAAATTTTCATGGCGCTGTTGATGGACGGGAAAGAGAGCCGGGCGCATTCCATGATGGAGGAATTTCAATTCACCGGCGATACACCCGCGCTCTATTACGCGCAGGCAGCATGGGAGTATAAGCACAATAATGCGCAAAAGGCCGAGGATTGGACGAACTCCGCCAATAAGATTTATTCACCGGCGCTCAACGGCGTATTCGCTGATGCTTTCTACGATGTCGGGTGGTTGCAAAGACCAGAAGGCACAACCTCTCCTGCGGTTGCGTTTGATTCGGGCAATGTCGCCGCGGCTCAGACCGACGGCGGTCCAGCTGTAGAGCCGAGCCCGATCCCGGACAAAGGCTCTGCCGCAAACAGACCGGCGGGAACGCTGTCCCTGGCGCCGTCTACCACTGCGCCAGACGGCGGAATGGGACTTGCCGGAGCGACAGCTAATCAAGCCAG
>DATARG010000174.1:0-5188 GCA_036264275.1 Candidatus Udaeobacter sp.
GCAGTTCCCGGAGCAGATGCATAACTGCTTCGCCGTTGTGAGAATCGAGGTTGCCGGTAGGCTCGTCTGCAAGCAGAATCGCCGGTCGCCCGGCAAGTGCGCGAGCAACTGCGACGCGCTGCTGCTGACCGCCGGAAAGCTGACTCGGCAGGTGTTTCGCCCGATGTGCCATGCCCACGCGTTCCAGAGCCTCTGTCACCAGCGCCTTGCGATCGGCGGCACTCGTGCCGCGATAGGTCAGAGGTAACTCCACGTTCTCAAAAACCGTGAGGTCGCCGATCAAATTGAAACTTTGGAAGATGAAACCGATTTCGCGGTTACGAACACGCGCTCGCTCCGCGAACGAAAGATTGGCGACTTCGTGACCTTTCAACGCGTAACTGCCGTCGGAAGGAGTATCCAACAGACCGAGAATCGAAAGCAGCGTCGTCTTGCCGCAGCCTGACGGTCCGGCAATGGAACAATATTCGCCTTCGCGAATGTCGAGATGAATTCCCGAAAGGGCGTGCGTCTCTACTTCATCAGTAAGAAACACTTTGGTCACACCGCTGAGCCGGATCAACGGAGCAAAACCGTTTCCGTCGAACTCGTTGGTCGATTCCTCTGCAATTACTTCAGTCGATTTCATGTTGTTCATGTTGCTTTGATTGTTTCAAATCAAAAATCAGATTCAGAAATCAGAGTTTAGTTCAGTCGAATTCGATCGTGCGCATCCCATGCGCTGGTATCGGAAAGAATCACCTGATCCCCCGGTTGGAGACCGTCCAAAATTTGAATCGTGTTAACAGAGCTCTTACCCAACTTGACCGGAGTACGAACGGCTTCCGACGTGCCGTTCACAATTTTGAACATGCCGACGGTGTTGTTTTCCTGCCCAAATGCCGGACGGCCAACGTAAATGACATCATCCAGATGCTCGAGCTCGATCGTTCCATCGACGCTGAGGTCTGGACGCGCGCCTTTCGGCAACGCCTCGTCGAACGCGACTTCGACATTTACCGTCCCCTGCTCTACTGCAGGGTCAACGCGTGTGACGTGAGCGTTCGCGACGCCGTTTCGAGTGTCGATCACGGCTTTCTGACCAATCTGAATGTCTTTCGCTTGCGTCTCCGCAATTTTTACCTGCGCCTTCAGTTTCGTCGGGTCAGCCACGCGCGCGAGATTGTCGCCGACTTTCATCCGCTGTCCGATTTGAACGGGCAGTTGTTGCAGGACACCGGACATGCCTGCGCGCACATGCAAAGCTTCACGTTGATCAGCCTTCAACTTGGCAAGTTCTTTCGCCTGATCGACGACCGCCTGCTTCGATGCCAGTTGTGGATCGATGGATTCGTGCGCGAAGTTCAGCCGCTTTTCTTCGATCTCCTGGCGATTCGCCAGTTCGGCCTCTTTAATTTTTGACGTTTTGTATTGCAGTTCGGCTATCAAACCGTTTTTTGCCAATTGATCGTTAGTTTCTCGTTCCATCTTCGCCTGCTCGTAATCCGATTTCGCTTTGGCTGTGATTGCTTCCTGATCCAGCAACTCACGCTGCAGCGTCGCGCGCGACGTGGTTAAGTCGGCTTCAGCAGCGCTGGCCTTCGACTGGGCCTCGCTAGCGGATTGTTCTAACTCAGGACTGCTCATTTCCAAAATCACTGAGTCGGATTCCACGTGTGTCCCAGGCCAGATATTTATCTTCTCGATGCGCCCTTCGGTGTTTGCAGGAATCCAGCGAATATCTTCCGGCAAAAGTGTGCCGAGACCGCGCACCTGTCGCACCATTGGACCGCGTTTGACGGTATCGACCCAAACAGTCGAGCGATCGACGCTCGGCACAGCTGGTTTCAAACGCGAAATCGCAATTGTCGCCAGAATCAAACCCAGCGCAGATGCTGCGATGATGAGTATGCGACGCTTGCGTTTTTTCGCGGCAACTCCTGTGCGCGGCACGTCCATCGAGGAGAGATTCGGCGCAAAGCCGGCCGGGCGCACAATCGTTGGGTCTTTTGGTTTTCGGTCTGGAATCACGGTTTCGCTTGGCTCAGAACAGTGGCAGAGCGCGAAGGAGTTGGACCACGGCGGATATGCCGGCCAGGATCGGCACTATTGCCATAAGGATAAGTGTGCCGAACACAGCGGCTTCAGTCGTGAACTCGTGGTTCGATTCAGCGTCGAAATAATCGCGGCTAATGTCGCGTAATGACTTGGACCGTTTGAGGCACGGCGCGCTCGCAGAGTTGAGCCTCGGCGCCTGGTAACAATAGTCGACGAGCGGAAACTTCTTTGCACCCGGTCGTATGTTTTGAGATGGTTTCATGTTTTTTTGTTACCTCCTGATATTGAGAAGCAGTTGGCGTGTTTGTTGGATTCAAAAACTTTCTGCGTCGTCTGTATTGCAGGGGTCATGCCATGTTAGAAAAAAAGTCATAAGCGTCTGGTATTCAGTGGCTAAGATTTTTCGGCTGGCTTCTAAAAATTTTTGTGGCGAGCCGCTTCCGGGACGGCGTCGTCCCAAGTTCGGGACGCTTTTGGAGTGCATCAACCTGTCGCTGCTTTCAAAGCTGCGGACAGATTTGCGCAGTTGAAAAATTATTTCGGCAGACGCAGCAAAGCTTGGGCGCCCTGGCGATCCTCTCGATTCATCAGCATCAAGGTGCCGTCGTGCGCTTCGGCAATTTGACGGCTCAATGGCAACCCAATGCCGGAGCCGTCGGGCTTCGTAGTAAAGAACGGAACGAAGAGATTGGCGGGATTCATAATGCCGGGACCTTCGTCTTCAACAAGGATCTCAACGCAATTTCCTTTCTCACGCCACCCAAGTGTGACGTTTCCATGGGTTTCAAGCGCGGCATCGACAGCGTTGTGCAATAAATTGATTAGCACCTGTTCGACCTGCGCCGCGTCTGCGCGAATCATTGTCTTGGGACCTCGCAGGACTTGAACTCTGAGCCTCGGTTCCAAATCGACGACGCGCTGTATCAGACTGGCGAGATCTATGTCTTGTTTTTGAGGGGGTGGAAGCTTCGTTAGCCGCGTGTACGCTTGTAGGAAACGGCTCAGCGAATCGGCGCGCGAAGCGATGGAGTTCAACCCGGAACCTGCATCTTCTTTCCAATCGCTTGGCAGAGGCTCGCGTCGCAGCAGCGATTCCAAACTGGCGGCAAGCGACTTGATCGGCGCCAACGAGTTGTTCATCTCATGGCCGAGCACTCGCACGAGTCGCTGCCAGGCACGGCGTTCCTCTTCGCGCAACGTGCGACTTAGATCCGTCAACACCAGTAATTCGTGGGGTAAACCCTGTTCGCGAAATGTGCTCCGGCCAATGCCCCAACGGCCTGAACCGCCTGGAAAAGTCAAGGTCAGTGGTTCACCATTGTCCCCGCTGAAACAAGTATCAAGCCCGAGTTCCTGGGCGGTTTTGCCTAACAACTTATCCATCGGTCGTCCCAGCAAAGTCTCTCCGGCACGATTGATGAGACGGAGACGGCGTTCGGGATCAAACGTAAAAATCGCTACATCGATTTCGCTCATAATCGTGCGCAACAGCGCAGTGGCTTCAAAAGCGCCCAGGCGCTGCTGGCGCAAGGTTTCGCCGAGTGAATTCACTTCCAGCAGCACTTCGCCTAACGCGCTGCCTTCACGAGCGCCCCTCGCCCGAATCGAATAGTCGCCCTCCCGTAATGCCGCGAGCAGATTGGAAAGAGTTTGTAATGGCCGAACTGCGTGCTCGCGCGCGCTCAAAATGAATGCAGCCATGCAGCCAACAATCAGAATCGTAAGTGTCCATTGCATTTTCGGCGTGTGATCACCGAACCAAAGAAACACGAGCGCGATGATGCTTGCCGGCGCAGCCGCGACAAACGTGAGCCAGGTAATTTTCCCTTCGTAGGAGAGCCGCGCTGTTTTTTTTGGTTTGTGACTCATCTTTACTGCGATCAGTAAATCACAATTCCCTGTACGATCTGAAACGGCCCGACGTCCAAAAAGCGGCGTCAAGTTCGCCACGACAAATCCGTCCTGTGGCGGACCGTCGCACTCCAAAACGCGCTGCGCGCGCCAAAAAGATTCAATCCGTAATCGGCAATTGGCAGTCGGCAATTCTTAAAGGCCATATTGTTGCAGGCGCCGATAAAACGCGCTTCTGCTTAAGCCAAGCGCCTCCGCAGCCTTGCGGGCGTTACCGTCATTGCGAGCCAACGCTTTTTTAATCAGGAATGCCTCGACTTCTTCCAAGCTCATTTCCTCAACGTTCCGTGCTTCAGAGGCGCCAGTCGTTAGGCCAAGATCGGCCGCGTGAATTTGCCGGTCTTTCGTCATCAGGACGGCACGTTCTACGATGTGATCGAGCTCCCGGATGTTTCCGGGGAATCGATGCTGCAACAGACGCTCGCGCGCGCTTTCGTCGAATCCGCTAACTTGTTTGCGATAACGCTCTGCATGTTGACCGACAAAACTGTTCGCCAGCGACATGATATCCTCGCGCCGGTCACGCAACGGCGGTAGCTCAATCTGAATCGTATTGAGCCGAAACAGGAGGTCTTGTCGAAAACGACCGGCTGCGATCTCATTCTCCAGATTTGCGTTTGTAGCGGAAATGATTCGCACGTTCGCGTGAAGTGTTTTTGATGAACCGACACGCTCGAAATCGCCGGTCTCGATGACCCGCAAGAGCTTCGCCTGTTGAGCAAGAGGGATATTTGCTATCTCATCCATGAACAGCGTGCTCTCATCCGCGAGCTCGAAGCGTCCTGCCCGATCCGTTTTTGCGTCAGTAAACGCGCCTTTGACGTGTCCGAATAGTTCGCTCTCAAATAATGTCTCGGACAAACCGCCCATATTGACCGTGATCATCGTTCGATTTGCGCGCGACGACAGAGCGTGAATCGCCCGCGCAATCAAACTTTTTCCCGTGCCGTTTTCACCCGTAATCAGCACATTCGCATCCGACGGCGCGACACGTGAAATCATTTCAACGACAGGCCGCATTGTTGGGGATTGGGCAATCAAATCCGGCATGGTGCCCCGCAGCAGTTCATTTTCTGCTTCAAGTTTCCGCTCTCGACGAAGCGCAGCACCGAGTTCGATCTGGGTCTTAACGATCGTCAGCAATCGCTGGTTGTCCCAAGGTTTGGTTACGAAATCGCGTGCGCCGCGTTTCATGGCTTCGACCGCGAGTTCAATGGTAGCCCAGGCCGTCATCACGACG
>DATARG010000123.1:0-4879 GCA_036264275.1 Candidatus Udaeobacter sp.
AATGCCACTTTAACTGTCAACTCAAACGGCGGCGATGTCGGGCGCATCGACTTTAATGATAATGATGAAAGTGAAGTTCGGATCCAGCTCTTCGGCGAAGGTACGCTGGATATTACCAGCATCGGAGTCGTGTTTGTCTCCGTTGGTTCAATCGAAGGAGACGGCCTTGTCCTCCTAGGTAATAACAAACTTATCACGGGTAGCAATGATCTAAGCACAACCTTCTCCGGGATAATTCAAAATACCGGTTCGCTTGAGAAGATCGGCCGCGGCACCCTAACCCTTACCGGCGAGAATACCTATGCAGGTGGCACCACGATTGAGGGTGGGAAACTTCTGGTAGCTAATCAGAGCGGGTCCGCCACCGGCAGCGGGCCAGTCAGCGTCACAACTGGTGCGCTTGGCGGCAGCGGGATCATCGCTGGCGCGGCAACAATTGGCACCGGCAGTGGGACCGACGCGTTGCTTGCTCCAGCAGCTGGAACGACTGTGCAAGCCACGCTCACCATCGCAAGCGCGCTTACTTTCAATACGAATGGCACCTACACTTGCACGTTTAGGGCGAAGCAGAACAGGGGTAGGACCGACCATGTGATTGCCAACGGGGTCACCATCAACAACGGTGCGATGATTGTCCTGAGCGGTCAGACAAGAGGAACCTTAACACAAGGATTGGTGCTAACCTTGATCAGTAACACCTCAGCTAATCCCATTAGTGGGGCCTTTAGCAACCTGCCCGATGGCAGCGTTGTCGCAATAAATGGCAACAATTTTAAGGCTAGTTACTCTGGAGGCGATGGCAACGATCTCACCTTAACCGTTGTGCCATAACAGGACATTCGTGAGGGTGTTACCGTGCATCTACTCGCTTGGTTTAACCAGGCTTTCCCTGACTCCCCCTTCGAAACCGTGGTTGGCTAATGTACATCATGGGAGCCAATTTCGGCGATGCGCACGTGGATTCCCCGGGGTCTTGTAACTGCGCATTCAACTTGGCCGCAGATTTGGTTTGGAATATGCGTGAATGAGAGTTGCGCGCCGGAGGCTGACAGCGTGCGCTCCGGAGCTAAACTCTGCTAGACAATATGAGACTGTTTGAGAGCGGACCGGTCGCCCGATTTCTGCGGTTGATTCGTTTTTCGCACACGATTTTCGCGCTGCCGTTTGCTCTTGCTGCGCTGATCGTGGCGGCGAATGGTTGGCCTTCGCTCAGAATTCTTTTGCTAGTGATCGTCTGCATGGTGCTCGCGCGCACAGCAGCTATGCTTTTCAACCGACTCGTTGACTGGTCGCTTGATCAACGCAATCCGCGCACGGCCTCGCGACATTTGCTCGTACCAAGATTATCGGCCGTGGTTTTATTGGTCCTCAGTTCTGCTGGTTTTTTGGTCGCGGCAGCAGCGATTAATCGGCTGACCTGCATCCTCGCGCCCGTTGCGCTCGCGTTGATTTTCCTCTATTCCGTCACGAAGCGGTTCACGAGTGCGACGCATTTTTTTCTCGGATTAGCGTTGGCCGTTGCTCCGATTGGCGCATGGATCGCGCAGACGGGATCGATCGATCTTGCGCCAGTTGTGCTGGCAGCAGGCGTCATTTGCTGGGTGGCCGGATTCGATCTGATCTATGCGACGCAGGATTATGATTTTGATCGGCGCGAAGGGATTCGGTCGCTTGTAGTGAAACTGGGGATCACGCGCAGCTTGCGCCTTGCGCAGAGCTTACATTTGCTAACGTTTTTCACGCTGATCGCTTTTGGATTCGTCGCGAAGCTCGGCGCGTTTTATTATTGGTCTTTGCCCTTGATAGCGGCGGCTCTTGTTTACGAACACAAAGTCGAAAAACGCGATCTGGATGGAATCAATCGCGCGTTCTTTCAGAGCAACGCGTTTGTAAGCGCAGTGTTCTTAACCGCTGTTTGCGTTGATCGGTTGATCTAGGTAGGGACGCGCATCGCGCCGACCCTAACAACCGACGCAGCTGTTACATCGCATTTAGCATGGCCACGCGTCGTTCGTGCCGGCCGCCATCGAAACCCGTATCAAGCCAAATCCGCACGATCTGCAGCGCCAGGTCTTCGGGAATCAGACGTTCGCCCATCGAGAGCACGTTCGAATCATTGTGGTGCCGCGAGAGGCTGGCCGATTCTTCGTTCCAGCACAGCGCGCAACGCACGCCGTGTACTTTGTTCGCCACCATCGCTTCGCCATTTCCTGAACCGCCGAAGACAATGCCGCGCTCGCAATCGCCATTCGCCACTGCTTCTGCTGCCGGCCGAATGAATAGTGGATAGTCCACTGGTTCCTCGCTGAACGTGCCGAAATCCTTCACCTCATGCCCGAGCGAGCCGAGCAATTCTTTTATCTTCTCCTTGTAACGGAAACCAGCGTGATCTGAGCCCAGAGAAATTTTCATCAGACACGAATTACACGAATTCGCAAGAAATGGTAGGGCGCCTCATTCCGGTGGGCGCCGAATCGTGCTTCAACGGCTCACGCTCCATGCAGTTTCGCCAGCTCGCCCCAGAGTTCGCGTTCGCGTTCCGTCAGTTTCTTCGGAATGTTGATCTGAACGACAACATAGAGATCACCGCGTTTCCCTGAGACTCCGGACAGACCGCGTTCACGCAGACGAAATCGCTGCCCACCTTGCGTGCCAGGCGGAATTTTCAGACGCACCTTTCCTTCCAGAGTAGGCACAAGCAATTCGCCGCCCAGTACCGCCTGCATCGGCTGGATCCGCACCTCATGAATCAAATCGCTGCCTTCGACTGAAAAATCCGGATGCTTGGCTAATCGGACCCGAAGAAAGAGGTCCCCGCTTTTTCCTCCACCCGCGCCGGCTTCACCCTGACCGCGCAAACGGATGCGTTGGCCTTCGCGAACGCCGCGAGGAATCTTGACTTGATATTGTTCCACCTTTTCCGAACCGGCGCGTCGCAGCGACACCGGTCTCGTCGAGCCCTGCAGCGCTTCCTCCAGGGTGACCATAATGTCAGCTTCTACATCGGCGCCGCGTTCGGCTGTCGCAGCGCGACCGCCGAAGCCCCCAAAAGCGGAACGGCCGCGTCCACCACCAAAAAACGCTTCAAAGAAATCGCTGAATCCGGTTCCACCAAACTCGAATTCAACCCCACCACCTCCGTCGCCACCCCATTGATAAAATCCGCCGCCAGGCTGTTGCTGTCCTTCCCATTGCGGCGGCTGCTGGAAACCGCCCGGCCGGTTCCAATCTGCGCCGAGTTGGTCGTATTTCTTCCGCTTTTCAGGATCGCTTAGAACTTCGTAGGCTTCATTGATCTCCTTGAATTTCTCTTCGGCGACTTTTTTGTCCTTCGCCACGTCCGGGTGAAACTTGCGCGCCAGCTTTCGAAAAGCGCTGCGAATCTCGTCCTCGCTCGCCGTTTTCGACACGCCGAGTGTTTCGTAATAGTCTCGAAATTGTACGGGCATCTGCTCTCAAGCTTGTTCGTTCGGTTGATTCGCGCAACTTTTGAGTGGTGGGCGAACTTGGAAAATTCCTCGTAGTGATCGGCGTGGTTGTCACGCTGGTAGGGCTGGTCATGTGGAGTGGTATCGCGCCAAAATGGTTAGGCCGACTGCCCGGCGACATTCGGATCGAGCGCGACCATTCCTCGTTCTATTTTCCCATTGTTACCTGCATCGTTCTCAGCATTGTGGTTAGCCTGCTTCTTTCGCTCTTCTCAATTTTCCGGCGCTGAAATTTTCGTCGATTCGACTTTCGGATGTTATAGCCACGGGCCTGTGGCCCGTCTTCATCTTGCGAGTTGTCCTGCGATGTGCGAACGCCCAGAGGGCCGTGGCTACAAGAACGATCCAAACTACACTAGAGCGGCATGTGACGGCACTCCTGAAATGCCGGCGCTGTTCGCGCATGCAGTCCATGCCGGTTTCAGGTGGGCCGGTTGTGAGCAACGTGATGATCATCGGGCAAGCGCCTGGTCCGCGGGAACCAATGTTGAAAAGACCGTTTGCCCACACTGCCGGCAAAACACTCTTCCGTTGGTTCGAACAATTTTGTGGAATGAACGAAGCCACCATTCGATCGAAGATTTATTTCGCCGCCGTCTGCCGATGTTTCCCCGGCAAAAATTCTAGCGGCACCGACCGTGTCCCGGCGCCGGATGAGATTCGGAACTGCGCGTCGTGGATGGACGATGAGATCCGGATTTTGCAGCCACATCTCATCATTCCCGTCGGCCGTCTGGCGATCGGGCAATTTATAGACTGTGCAAGATTGGAAGACGTAATTGGCCGCAAATTCCGCATCGTACATGCGGGCCTCCGCTTCGACCTCATTCCGTTGCCGCATCCTTCGGGAGCGTCGCCCTGGCACAAAATTTCACCGGGCAAAGCACTTACCGAACGCGCGCTCAAATTGATTGCCCGACACCCTGCAATCCGTCAGAGGGACTGATCTCAAAGCCAGAAATCCACGAATTTTCAATAGGGGCGCTATTCACTCTTTTCTTGGTTTCCTGGTTTCCTGATTCATCTTTTTCCGAATGTCTTCTGCAATTCCAACTCGCGCTGATATTGCCGAGACCGATAAATGGGACCTGACGCATCTGTTCGCTGACGTGGGCAAATGGCAGGAGGATTTTGGTTGGCTACAGCGAGAGTATCCAAAGCTTGAACAGTGGAACGGCAGAGTGGGCGAATCAGCCCAGACATTGGCTGGTCTTCTCGAGTTCGAGAAGGCGCTAGAGCAGAAAATGGAGCGTGTCTACCACTACGCGTCATTACAAGCCGCCGAGGATAGCACGAATAACGAGTACCTCGCTCGCATCGGTCAGGTCCAGAATCTACTTACAAGGATCAGCGAGGCGGCGGCGTTTGTTGTTCCGGAAATTTTGGCGATC
>DATARG010000115.1:0-1867 GCA_036264275.1 Candidatus Udaeobacter sp.
GGATGTTTCCCGAGTCGCTATGTCAGGCTACGTGAAATTTTAAAGCGCCTGCTTGCGAGAACTTTCGGAGCTACCGATTCACAATTCGCCCTTACCGCGGGCGAGGATGCGGCGTCGGACGAAACCTTGGCGAGCGCCGAGATGGCGACGGTTCTCGCCAAAATTTTCTGACTCGAGGTGCATGAGACGCTTTCATCCTTCAGCGACACGTACAAGAAAATCGATCGAACTGCACTGAATCCGGTGCAAGCGTTTTGCGATTAAGCGTTATGATCTGGGTGCGAGCCGGCCAGTTGCCGTCGTTTGTTGAATCACTTCGCGCCTAAGCGCGCTTGTGTCGCGACCTCTCGCGCGCGTCCACCACAAGACGATAGGCGACGCGATGAAGATGGAGGAATAAGTTCCAACAATCACACCGATAAGAAACGAGAATGCGAAGTCGTTTAGAACAGGGCCGCCGAAGAAGTAAAGCGCCAGCACCGTCAGTAAAACTGTGCCTCCGGTAAGGATCGTCCGCGAGAGCGTTTCATTAATCGACGTATTCATAACTTCCGCCACCGATCCAGACAATCGGTCGCGCAAGCCACTACGAATGCGGTCGAACACCACAATTTTATCGTTGATGGAGTAGCCGGCGATCGTGAGGATGGCAGCGACCATAATTAACGAAAGCTCACGCCCGCTCAGGGCGAAGATGCCGATAGTGATAA
The DNA here is from genome assembly GCA_036264275.1 of Candidatus Udaeobacter sp. Taxonomy (GTDB): domain Bacteria; phylum Verrucomicrobiota; class Verrucomicrobiia; order Chthoniobacterales; family UBA10450; genus Udaeobacter. The sequence continues at coordinate 711 of DATARG010000115.1, forward strand.
TAAGGTCGTGCGCTAGCGCTGCCAGTGAAGCCACGGCAAATGAGGTGGCAAACCGGAAGCTCACGTAGATAAAAATTCCCAGCAGCCCAAGCGCGAGAGCCAGCACGCTCTTTGTCGCCAGTTCTTTTCCGACCAGCGCGCCGACATGGTCTGTCTGTTCGAACTTCAGACCTGCTGTCGGCAAGGCTTCGCTCAGCCGCGCTTTGATTTTATCGGCAGCACCTGAATCAGCCCGGATGCTGATGAGATCGCGATTGGCGACCTTTTCCGACTGAATACTGCTGTTTTGAAAACCCGTGTGGGCCAGGGCGTTGCGTACTTCATCGGGTGTTAGCTTGTGCGCCGCAGAGATCACGAGCAAATCGCCTCCTCTAAAGTCGGCCCCGAGAATTCGCTCACCCTTCATGAATAAAACGCCAAGGCACAAAACCGTGACCACGGCCGATATCGAGACGAATTTGCGCGCGTTCCCAAGGAAATCGAACCCGTGCGAACGAATGAGGTGAAGCATGGATACGCGCTTGAGCCAACCAAGCGCGAACGCCCACGAAAAACAGGTGTACGTGACTAGCAGCGACGAAAACATTGACGCGACGATGCCGATGGTCAGCGTCAGCGCGAAACCCTTGACTGGTCCACTCGCCAACCAGAAAAGAATCGCGGCTGTAAGAAATTGCGTGACGTGCGCATCGAAAATAGCGCTGAAAGCTTTGCGATAAGAAGTGTCGATCGCCGAACGAAGCGACTTTCCCTGTTTGATTTCATCGCGAAGCCGTTCGTAGATTAAAACGTTCGCATCCACCGCGATTCCCAAGCTGAGAATAAGGCCAGCAATGCCGGGAAGGGTCAGAACGCTGTTGAACATGCCCAGCACACCAACCACCATGATGCAGTTGATGAACAAGGCGATGTCCGCAATGAGACCGACCAGTCGGTAATAAATGATCATGAACACGACCACTAGGATGAAGCCCGCAATTCCTGAATAGATGCCGCTTTTGATCGAGTCGCTGCCGAGGCTGGCGGAGATCTGGCGTTCCTCTTCAATCTTCACTGGAGTTTGCAGCGGATTCTCCAACACGCTCGCGAGATTGCGGGCCTCCACCTCGTCCATGCGTCCGCCGCTGATGACCGCGTTACCGCCGTAAATGGCTGTC
>DATARG010000181.1:0-14967 GCA_036264275.1 Candidatus Udaeobacter sp.
ATGATCCGCATCTCGCGCGATCGCCATGCGCAGCTCCACGTGGCACAAATATTGATAAAATCGACGACCGCAATTTGCGCCGCAATTGGCGCGCAACCGATTCCGTTGGCAGACATGCCGATTCTCACCGCGCTCCAACTGATGATGGTGTCCGGAATCATGTACCTCAGCGGCAGGGAACGGAGCCTGCGGGCTGCGACTGAATTTATCGCTGCGGTGGGAGCGAACGTCGGTGCAGGCATGCTCCTTCGGGAAGGTGCGCGATCGATACTGAAGTTTTTTCCGGGGTGGGGCAACGTGGTTAGCGGCATGGTCGCGGGCGCCGGTACGTATGCTATTGGTCGCGCCGCGACGGCATACTTTCTCGAAGGCGCTTCCCTGAAAGAAGCGAAACAAACGTACCTAAAGAACCGAAGAAAGCGGTCGCGTCGCGCGCTGCCATCTCGTGAATGAGAACGCTTTCGGCAGCGATTACACCGCCGGATTGTTTACGTTCGATTCCGCACGAAAGCCGCGTGAATAACTTGTGAACAAGTTTGTCGTCTCGACGCATTTTGTTCACAGAATTTTGTGAACAAGCCCAGGGGTTTCCCTTGCCATGTTGCGGGGTGTGCTCAGCGCCTATGAAGCTTTCGGAGATTCGCGCGACGCTCAAGGAAATCGGCGTGTCGCCGGTCAAGACCCTCGGCCAAAATTTTCTGTACGATCAAAATCTCGCTCGCTGGATTGTCGATCAGGGGCAAATCACTCCGGCAGATTATGTCGTTGAGATTGGGCCTGGGCTGGGCGCGTTGACGAGATTTCTTCTCGAAAAAGGCGCGCACGTTTTAGCAATCGAAAAGGATGCGCGACTCGCAAAGTTTTTGCGCTCGCGCTTCGGAAACGAGCGACTTGAAATCGCCAACACTGATGCTCTGAAGTTCAATCACCGCGTTCTTTTCTCACATAGTTACGTAAAGCTGATTGGGAATCTGCCCTACAATATTTCCAGTGCCTTGCTGTTAAAATTCCTCGAATATCCAAGTCCTATCTCATTGTGTGTGTTGACATTACAAAAGGAAATGGCGATGCGCCTTTCTGCATCCCCTCGCACGCATGATTACGGCGCGTTGACGTTGCGCGTCCAGTTGCATCATCGCGTGAAATATCTGCGTAGCGTCCCTGGAACTGTTTTTATCCCCCGACCTGATGTCGATTCCGCAGTGGTGCGACTCATGCCGCGCGATCCTCTCGAATTGCCCGAGCATGACGATGAGTTGCTTTTGAAATTGATCCGGATCGGATTTTCTCAGAGACGAAAACAGCTCCGGAAATTGCTGCGGGAATACGTCCGCGACTGGAACACGCTCGCCAGAAGTCTGAACATCGATCCAAACGCACGAGCGGAGGAATTATCACTGCTGCAATGGATCGCCCTGGCTAATTGTATCGCGCCGCCTGCGCGCGAAGAAATGGACTCGACGGCCAAGGAACGGTTTCCAGTGGTCGATAAGAATGACCGAATTTTCGGCTACGCAAGCCGCGCCGAAGTGCATGGGAATAACTTGCGGCATCGCGCCGTTCACATCCTCATTTTCAATGAGACCGGGGATGTTTACTTGCAGCGGCGCTCCCGTTGGAAAGATCGCCATCCGTTGAAATGGGACTCCAGTGCCGCCGGCCACGTGACTGCGGGAGAAAATTACGATGAAACAGCGCGGCGCGAGCTGAAGGAGGAGCTAGGTGTTGATGTTCCTCTTGAAAGAATTTTTAAGCTCAATGCTTCATCGCGCACCGACAACGAGTTTATCTGGAGCTACCGCGGAGTAAGTTTAGAAGATCTTGCGCCCAGCAAATCTGAAATTGAAAGAGGCGCATTTTTTCCGCCCGCCATGATTGATGGCTGGACGTCGGCGAGACCCGACGATTTCGCGCCGGGATTCTTGGAATGTTGGCAAACGTACCGCCGGAAAACGCATTCCGAGCGGGAAAGCTCTAGCCGCCCAGAAACTTTCTCCGCGGCAAACGGCGCAGCGTCGACTGTTTGAACTTTCGGGCAGCTCGGCGTGCGGCTTGTTTTCCGCCATATACATTGTCACTGAACATCCTCGTCACCACACGATCGCCGCGCAGGAAATGGACTTGGAAGCCGTGTGTCTGCTTCTTTGCGCGCGGTTTCGTATCGATACGACGGATGTTTTCTTCCGATTGAGGATTGGGACGTTTTCGTCTTGGCATAATTGGCTAACGACAAGCTAACAAGTCCTCGTCAGATTTCAACGGGCCAATGAAACGGCGCCGCGCAACGTCTCCGGCGGTGGCAGATTCCAGGCGCGCCATTTGGTTTCATACTCCCCGGCGGGTAGCAAGCCATAGCAGGGATGCCGGTTGGCTCGCAGCCAGGTAATCACTTTTACGATGTTGTCCTGGGCCATCGTGGTGCAACCAGTCGTAGGCCTGTTCACGCCGCGGCGGATGTGAAAAAAGATGGCACTGCCCGCCCCCGGCACAGGCGGATCGGAATTGTGCCGGATCTCGATCAGCCAGTGATATGCAAAATCGCCAGAACGCATCTTTTCGTGCGTGTAATTGTCCGGCGGATTTTTTGGATCAATTACAATATGTCGATTGTAGTTCGGCGAACGCGGATCATCACTCCAAACGTCCGCGTCGGTGACTTGACGATATGGATAGTCCCCTCCAGGCGGCAGGTGTGCCTCGTATCCAAAGACCTGCCCAATCGCAAAAATTCCCGCGGGCGCGCGACCGTCTCGCTCCTTTTTTCGAAGGCCTGGCTCGTTCTGTCCTGAGATTCCTGTGCCCCAAGCCAGACCATTCTTGCCGAACAACACCGGAAACGGTCCGGCGACAACCTTCCAGTCGCCGCCGCGCGGTCGCTCGAACAATCGCAAATCGCCGCGCATCGAATTCCACGTCGGTGCGATTGCCAGCATGAGCTGTGTGCAATCGTTTGGAACGCCCTCGGCGTAAGCGTTGTTTGCCAGCAACGTCAGCAAGCAGATCAATAAATGGCGCAAGATCGACATAAGCATTTCCGACGTTTAACCGGCACGCTCGACTGCCTCGGTATCGGCAGGCAAGTATTTCATGCCGACGAACCACAGCACACCAGCGACCAACATCATGGCTGTTACAGCAAGGAAGGCGATCTCCATGTTTGTGTGGTCGGCTACTGCACCAATAAGAGGCGGAGCCATTGCGTCACCCAGTGCGTGAATGACCAAGATATTGAGCGCAAAGGCTGTCGATCGCACGGACGGCTGCGTCACATTAGCCAGCGCCGTATTTGATGGGCCCGTGTTGAAAAAGAGAAAGAACAACGCAACAAACATGAGTACCCACGCCAAAGGAAATGGTGTCAAAACCACCGCTGCAGAGAACGGAAACGCGACCATGACTCCAATTCCCGACACCAAAAAATACGCGCCGGCAAACCGTTTGCGCAGCAAGTCCCCCACGATTCCGCCTAGGAGTGTCGCCGTCAGGCCGGCAAAAACCAGCATCCCGCCGAATATGATGCGACTATTCGGTGGCAAACCGCGATACTGCAAATATCCCGGCATCCAGAACGAAAGCCCACCCATAGCAAAGGTCAGTGCAGTCATCGCCAGTGTGTTCCAGACGTAGGACCTGATTCGGATCAAGCGGCCGTAATCACGCAGCGTTGCGGGACGTTTTACTTCCAGCGTTTTTATTTCGTCGCGCGGATCGCGTCGCAAAAAACAGGCAAGGCCAAGAAGCACTCCCGGCGGTGCGACCGCAAAGAAGGCCGTCTGCCAACCCCAATGTGAAGTGGCAAAGCCGCCAATAGCATAACCGAGCGCGCTGCCGACCGGAATGGCGACGTAAAAATACGACAACACGCGACCACGGACTTCTAGCGGAAATAAATCGGAAATAATAGTTGGAGCAGCAGGGCCATAGCCACCTTCGCCGACGCCGACAAGGAGTCGCATCGCGAACAACAAAGCAAAAGTCCCAGCAATCCCTGATGCCGCAGTCGCACCACTCCACAGAAGCACGCTGACGCCAATGATGATCCACCGCGATGTCCGATCGGCGAGCCAACCGAAAATCGGCGCGGCTACCATGTAACTAACCAGAAAAGCGGTGCCGAGGAGGCCCGTTAGTGCGTGGGCGTTCGGATCACTCGGCGCGAAGAAATGCGCTCGAATTTCCGGTTCAACTGCTGAGAGAACATAGCGATCGATGTAATTGAAAAGATTAATCCCGAGGAGCAGCCAAAGTGCAGCACGCGCACTACCTCGTACTCGCTCGCCAGGTTGCATCGACAATTGCCGATTGCAGGTTGCCCGGCGCCGATTGTAAATGATAAACGATGCCTCCCTTGTCCCGCACTGAACGCGTCCTCTATTTTTTCGGCCGGCTTCTCGTGCGCTGCTTTTACCGCGTCACTCCGCTCGGTCTGGAAAATCTACCGGCCGGCGGCTTTCTTCTCGTGCCGAATCATATCAGCTGGGTGGACGCACTGGTCCTGCAATTGGCCCTTCCGCGCCCGATCCGCTACGTCATCGATCAGGAATACTATCATAAGCCGATGTTACATCCGATCCTGCGGACGATTGGTTGTATTCCTATCAGCAGGCGCCAGTCGCGTGCTGCAGTTCGCGCCGCTGCGGAAAAAATCGCGGAAGGCGAAATCGTATGTGTGTTTCCGGAAGGCGAATTGGAACGACGGGGAACGCTGTTGCGTTTGCAGCGCGGCTATGAAGTCATTGCGCGGCACGCGAAAGCCCAGGTCGTTCCGGCTTGGCTCGATCAACTCTGGGGATCGATCTTCTCTTACCAGGGCGGGAAATTTTTCCGGAAATTTCCAAAGCGCGTCCGCTACCCTGTTACGGTCGCGTTCGGAAAACCGGTCGAGGCAGAAGCAGCGGACGTCGCGGCCGTGCGCGAGGAATTACTCAAGCTGGGCGAATTCTGTTTCAGCCGCCGGCCATCACTGGATCGACATCTCGCCATAGACTGCGTGCGCGGTCTAAAGCGCAGACCCTTCGCAACGGCGGTGATCGACGGAACCGATCACACAGAGCTGAGCCGCGGAAAATTGCTCGGCGCAGCCGCAGCATTCAGCCGTTATTTGCGAAAGGAATTTCCTGACAGACGAATCGCGATCGTTTTGCCTGCGAGCAAAGGATCGATGGTTGCCAATCTGGCTATCATGCTGGCGAACAAAGTTCCTGTGAATCTCAATTTCACAATAGGACTCGCCGCCAATGAATCCTGCTGCAGGCGCGCCGAACTGCGCGTCGCAATCTCTGCAACGCCGTTCATCGAACGGGTGAAGGATTTTCCATGGCCGGAACGTGTTTTGAAACTGGATGAGCTGCTTCCGCGTATGAAGCGCCAAATTGTTTTGTGGTGGATTGTGTCGATGATTCTACCCGCGCGTTTGCTTTTGCGGTTATTGAACATCCCGAAAAAGGGCGGCCACGCGGAAGCAGTGTTGCTTTTTACAAGCGGAACCACCGGCGAACCCAAAGGCGCAGTAATGAGTCACCGGAACGTTCTGGGAAATGTTTCGCAATTCCGGGAACTGCTCGATGCCAGGAAAACGGATGCCATTCTCGCATCACTGCCGTTTTTCCACACCTTTGGATCAACTGTCACACTTTGGTATCCGCTCATCGAAGGCGTACGCATCGTTACCTATCCGAATCCATTGGACGCGGGTAAATGCGCGGCGCTGATCGACAAATATAAGCTGACGTTTCTGCTGCTGACGCCTACTTTTCTCCGTCTCTATTTGCGTAAAGCAGAAGCGGAGCAGGTGAAGACCTTGCGCCTCATCATCACGGGCGCCGAAAAATTGCCGCTCGATCTTGCAGCTCATTTTGAGGAACGTTTCCACAAAAAAGTCTTTGAAGGATATGGGCTGACAGAGACTGCCCCGGTGGTGAGCGTGAACTTGCCCGATCCCGAGCCGCCCAAGCCGGGTGATCATGTGCAACCTTCGAGCCGTTCGGGATCAGTTGGCAGATTGGCGCCGGGCATCGCCGCCGAAATCCGTGAACCGGAAACCGACAAGAAGCTTTCGTTGTTCGACAGCGGGATGCTTTGGCTGCGCGGCGTCAATATTTTCGAAGGATATTTACACGACCCGAAACGAACTGCGGAAATTTTGCACGATGGCTGGTTGAAGACGGGCGACGTCGGCCGGTTCGACGAAGACGGATTCCTTTATATCGAAGGCCGGCTTTCACGATTTTCGAAAATCGGCGGCGAAATGGTGCCGCACGAAGCGATCGAACAAAAAGTCATCGAGTTGCTGGAACTATCCGGAAAAGACGAACGTCCCATTGCCGTTGTTGGCGTGCAGGACGAGGCCAAGGGCGAAGCGCTCGTGCTCCTCAGTACTGTAGATATCGATGTCTCCGAGTTGCGCACGAAATTGCAGGAAGCAGGTGTTCCAAATTTGTGGATTCCCAAACACATCCACCGCATTGAGGCGATCCCGGTCCTTGCTTCGGGCAAACTCGATTTGAAACGGTGCCAGCAATGCGCCGCACCGACGACCTGACCCGACGGACCGTTCCATTTTAGTTTCACATGACGTACGTGATCTAAAACTGAAATTCAGTCCCACCGGTCGCCACGCCAACAGCGATATAAATTTAACGTCCCGTGTGCACCGCGGGACGTGGAAGGGAATCTATGAACGAAAATGGGGGAATCACGCGACGCAAGATGATTAGCACGCTCGGGGCAAGCGGTATCGCTGTGCTCGGAGGTTCAGCAGGAGTCGCGGCCCAGGAAAGGCAGAAGTGTATGACAACCAACAAATTAGAACATCCGAAAACCAAGTACCCGAAACCTCCGTTCAAAGAGCAATCGCAACCGTGGCCGGGTCTGGTGAGCAAGATGGAACCGCGACCGGATCACGGAGAAAAGATGTATAGGGGCTGCGGGCGATTGGCGGGTAGAAAGGCGTTGATCACTGGCGGCGACTCCGGAATGGGTCGCGCGGCCGCGATCGCGTTTGCACGCGAAGGCGCCGATGTCGCTATCAATTACTTTCCAACTGAGCAACCGGATGCAGACGAAGTGATCGCTCTAATCAAAGAAGCGCGTGGTAAAGCTGTGGCGCTTCCCGGCGATCTGCGTGATGAAAGTTTTTGCAACAAACTTATCGCCGACGCCGTGGAGCAACTTGGGGGTCTTGACATTTTAGTCTGCAACGCGGCACGGCAACAAACACGCGAATCTATTCTCGAGATTTCATCTGAGGATTTCGACGCGACAATGAAGACGAATGTTTACGCGCCATTTTGGATGATCAGAGCCGCCGTTCCACATCTCCCGGCTGGTGCAGTGATTATTGCAACGACATCGGAGCAGGCGACGGACCCATCACCAGAAATCTATGATTACGCACAAACAAAAGCTGCGACGACCAACTATGTCCGCTCACTCGCAAAACAACTCGCCGAAAAAGGCATTCGCGTGAACGGCGTCGCGCCGGGGCCGATTTGGACTCCGCTGCAGGTGAGTGGTGGCGCTACGATGGAGAAGCTGAAAAAGTTTGGCGGCCATACTCCGCTTGGCCGGCCCGGTCAGCCCGCAGAGCTTGCGTCAATTTATGTTCAGCTCGCCGCGAACGATGCGAGTTACGCGACAGGGCAGATTTACGGTGCCGCCGGAGGTTCGGGGCAGCCGTGATTCGGTTCTAATTCGCAGGCGAGGGGAGCAGCGCAATCAATCAGGAATGCGAGACGGATTCTTCTTCTTTCATCCGCCATGGCGAAATTCTGCCGAAAAGATCGCGTGTAGCGCCCGCGATGCCTTCAGCTTTTGAGACGCTACTGTCGATAAGCGACCCGCCCGTGCTGTCCCACAATTTCTTTCCGATCAACGCGGCATTTTCCCGTACGATGCGACCGAGGTGGTGAACAGCCGCAGCTGTAGCAGACTTGCGGATGAGCTCGGGAGAACACCGCGACGTAAGATCGCAATAACCCCGTGCGACTTCGCCTACTCGCAGTGTGAGAAACGCGTTGGCAGCGCCGGTGGAAACACATTTCACCAGAAGGGCAGAGATCCCGCTCAGCCCTGGGATTCCACCTTTGAGCGCCGGAACCATGGAAGTTGCCAGTGGCGCCACCATTTCTCCAAGATCAAGCGACTCGAGTCCGCTGGCGACAAAAGCTGTTCCGCCAACATTGGCATACAGCCGTAGCAGCTCTCGGGGCGACGGCCGCTGTACGTAAATGCGCGCGATGCGAGCGACCATTTGAATTTGCGTGAACAGCACGATGAGCCCGTCAAGCCGGCCGTTTTGCATCAACGCGGTGCTGAGAAAAACTGTGCTCGCGGTTCTGCGCACAACAAGGTCCGCTTCCTTGGAGAGGTGCTCGATGGCGGCCTCCACGTCAGCATCTGTGTCCAGAGGCAGCGCGCGAGTTCGCGGATTATTCGCGAGCCGAGAGCGCAACGTCCGCAAATAAGCTTCGTGTTTTGGTCCGGATGTCTCCTTCGGTGGCACGAGGGCTGGCGGCAACTGCGCGTAAGCGATCACGCAATAGAGAGCAAGAAAACCCGCTGCCAGACAGATGCCCCAGAACACAATCGTCCCGGCGACCGGGTGAATTCTGTCGGCTAATGAGATCAAGCTCGTCGCACCGGCGACGATCAGCGACAGCATGGAAACGATGCCGAGCGCGAGAATTACCAAAACAATCCTCCTCAAACCCGAATTCTGATCTGCAGCATTTGCGCTCATCCGTGATCTAACTTTCCGCCGGGTTAGGGTGACTGCAATACGGAACTGCAGGCCGTCTTTGTAAGACGCCTGGCGTTTGGCATAAACGCCCTACAACATTAATCTCTCACAATAAATCTGCTCGTATCGTGAGATGAAAAATACGTTCGTCGTAGTTTCCTCGGTCGGTCCTGGTCGCGATCGATCTAGAGGCACGCGCGAGCAGCCATTCTGGGATGAGCACGCAGCTTTTATCGATCGATTGGTCGCCGATGAATTCATTTTGATGGGCGGCCCTTTAGTCGGTCAAGATGGGCTGCCGCAAGGCGCGCTCTTGATAGTCAACGCGCAAGATGAAGATGAAGTCACAGAAAAACTGAAACACGATCCCTGGTTCGAGCGAGGGATTCTCAAACTGGAGAGCATCAAGCGCTGGGAAATCTTCATTGATGTCCGCAAGTAGGTAGCGTTCGCAGCACTTGCACTGCGAGATAACATTTCCAGTTCGCACTACAAACGATCGCGCGCGAATGTGACGTCATGCAATTCGCTCGATTAACTCTCCGGTTTTTGGGCTTAACCGCTCTCGCAATTGCGTCCGTCTGCCTAATGCGCGCCGACGAAAAGCCAAAGATGCGAGCTGTAATCGCGCACGAATACGGACCGCCCGATGTGCTCAAGATTGAACAGGTTCAGCGACCAGAACCGGCCGACGATGAAGCGCTTGTGCGTGTTATCGCCAGCAGCGTCAATCCAGCCGATCCGCTCACGCTGAGCGGGAAGTACGCGAAGGAATTCGGCACGCATCTGCCGCTGATTGCGGGTTACGACATTGCCGGCGTCGTAGAGAAAACGGGCGCGAACATCACCCAGCTCAAAATGGGCGACGCGGTTTATGGTTACCCAACATTCGGCGGAGGGTGGGCGGATTACGTAAACGTCAAAGAATGGGAAGTGTCTGCTAAACCAAAGTCCCTCAACTTTCGGGAAGCCGCGGCTGTTCCGATGGGTGCCTTGACCGCTTGGCAGTCCCTTGTAGACGCCGCAAAACTTCAGCCAGGGCAAACAATTCTTATCCACGGCGGGTCTGGCGGCGTTGGCAGTTTTGCGGTGCAGATCGCCAAAGCACGCGGTGCACGCGTCATTGCGACGGCCTCGACTGCAAACCAGGATCTACTCAAGCAGTTGGGCGCCGACGTGGCGGTGGATTACACCAAGACAAGATTTGAAGATGTCGCCAAGGACGTGGATGCCGTGCTTGATCCGGTCGGCAAAGAAACACTCGCACGTTCTTATGGCGTTGTGAAGAAGGGTGGCATCGTCATGTCGCTGGTTGCACGCCCCGATCCAGCGGAGCTTCAGAAACATGGAATCCGTGGCACGGGTATTTCTTCTCATGCGGATGCCGAGGACCTCAAAGAGATCGCGCAGTTAATCGATGCAGGGAAAATCAAACCGATCGTAACAGAAGTTCTTCCGTTAACGGATGCAGTGAAGGCGCAGCAACAAGCGGCCACTCATCACACGCGCGGAAAAGTTGTGCTGCAAATCGCAGACGAGACGAAAGGATAATCGACCGGGTTTTGATCGGCCACTTTTCCGCCGACAATAGTTACAACGCTCCGTGGAGAACCTTTTGGTCGATCGCCAAGTACTCGTCGCGCGGCGGACTAAACGTATCGAGCACGCGCGTCGCCGAGAGCGTTTCCACGCTATGCGGAACGTTGCTTGCCAGATAAAACGAATCGCCCGTTGAAAGCTCATGCGGCACGCCGTCAACGATCAGTCGCATTTTGCCTTCGAGAATGTGAACGATCTGCTCCTGCGGATGTGAATGTGCCGGCATGACACTTCCGTCCGCGAGAGTGGCCAGCATCTGATACATCGTTGCGCCGTGTGCGACCGTCCGGCGGGTGATTCCAGGACAAATTTCAATCGTGGGGCTTTCTGGTTTCATCGCGTGAAGCTTACGCCGATAGGTTTCCCGCGCGAATCTCTAGGAGCGATCGCTGTGCTCAGCTCTCTTTGGCACAGCCGCTTTACGGTGCCGCGGTCCGCCACAGGACGGATTCGCCCGTGTCGAACTTTGACACTGCTTTGGAGATAAGGGTTTTTTTCCGCGAAGAATTCTTGCCGGCAACGATGTTCGAGAACGTTCAGAACCGGCGAAGTTTCAGATCTGTTACGAAATATATCTGATCACGCTTGCCACTCCTCGTTAATCACTGGCAATATGCGCCCCATGAAAACCTTCATGTCATTAATCACGATTCTGTTCGCGACCGTGTTCGCGACTTCTTCATTTGCGCAAAGTCCGGCCACCTCACCGGCCACGGCAGTCAGTGCAGTGACAGCTTCTGGCAGTCAGCCGAATCCGCAGGAGATGATGAAACAGATGATGGAAATGTCGAAACTCAACGAGAACCACAAACTTCTCGCCAGCATGGACGGCAACTGGAGTTACGCCATCAAGATGTGGATGAACCCGGACCCGAACGCCAAGCCACAGGAATCCAAAGGCACCGCAACTCGAAAGAGCGTAATGGGCGGTCGTTATGTGATTATGGATGTGACCGGCAAAATGCAAATGCCCGATGAGACCGGCAAAATGAAAGACATGCAATTCAAAGGAATGGGCGTCGAGGGTTACGACAATGCGAAGCAAAAGTTCGTGGCTTCATGGATCGATAACATGGGAACCGGAATCCAGTTTTCCGATGGCACGTACGATCCCGCGGCCAAGACACTCACATACACGAGCGAAATAGAAATGATGCCCGGAATGAAGATGCCAGTTCGCGAAGTGCTAAAGCTGACCGACAAAGATCACATGATGCTTGAGTGGTACGAAACCCACGGTGGCCAGGAAAAGAAAACCATGGAAATCGCTTACACACGTGCAGGAAAGAAGTAGTGGGTGGTGATTTTTAGATATCGGGTTTCGGATATCGGCTGTCGTAAAGTGCGAAGCAGTCGCCGCTCCGACCTGCAAACGAATTACGTCACGCGCTTCGCCGCTTTTGAATTTGTCGCGTAATTAGAAAATGCGCGACGAACCCGAGCAGAAACGCCACGATGCCGATCGAAGGATTCAAAGTCACTGCAATTAACAACTCGGCGGTTTCCTGACAAAAGGATCGCCGTCGATTTCCGTCACTGGCGCAGCCGATAGCTAGAACGATCAGGAGCGCCGGAACGCTGTAGTGTCCGCTTTCCTCAGCAGAGTTTCCACATTCGCTGAAACAATCAGAACTCTCTCAGCGTACATCCGAAACTTGCATGAACGCAAACGCGCTGGCAATTTCGAATGGTCTTAAAGGACCGCACTGGGAAACGCAAAAAAGGGAGGCGAAATGATTAAAGGAAGTCAATTAATCGGCCGCGCTGTCATCGACATGGAAGCGGCGGAGCGGCTCGGTAAGATCAAGGAGATCATCGTGCAACGTGACGGCGAGCGCGTTGCCGGCTTTATCGTCGTGCATGGCGAAACGATTGTCGGCACTGGGGGAAAACGGCGGATGATTCCCGCGTCCGCTGTTTATTCGATCGGGCCTGATGCGCTAACTGTGCGTGGATCTGGAATGCTGGAAGTGGCTGAGCTCGATAATCTGCCTCGCATGTCTGATATCATCGGGCACAAGATGATAACACGCAGCGGACGATTGCTCGGCGTAATCGATGACATGCTCGTCAATGGCACAGATGGAACAATTATCGGCTTTGTCGTAGGCGAGGGGGTCCGCAACAAGCTGGAGAACATCTTCAATCCGCAGCGTCCCCGGGTTCAGGGGTACGTGCGCGCCGACGCGGATCTGCACGTCGGCAAAGAGCTCATCGTCGTGCCAGATGACGCGTTGATCGAAGGAGAGCCGAGCGCGCACGGACGTGACCACGAAGCGGTGACGGCGAAAATCGATGAAGCCGACACGCGCGCTTGGGAAGCACGCGCTTCAGCTCAGTCGACGAGATCCAGCATTTGGACGAGGCGAACAGAGACGCCCGCATCGGCTCGATCGGAAACACCCCCAGAGCCTCGTCTTAAAACTGAAACTGCACGACCAGTTGAGAATTACCAGCCCGCCGAAGCGAAGCCTGAAACCTCTCATTCGGATCCCGAACACGAAGCCGTGACAACCGCGATGAAGGAGCAATCCTTAGCCTAATCGGCGAGTCCGTTGTCGTTCTCGCGGTCTAGCCTTCAGAACTTGCTCGCCGCGGCCAGTCTTAGCGGAAGTTTTCTATTTCTCCCGAAGTTGCCAAACGCCATTCCAATTGTCACCCGGAGGATTTCGGCGCAAGAATTGGATGCGCTCGAGGAGAACGCGAGACGGGCCGTCATTCGGCCGAACCTCTAGACATTCGTGAAACGCCGTCTCGGCCAAGTCCCATTTTTGAGCAAGATACATCGCGCGAGCTCGATCGTAGCGCTCCCGGAAGCGCGCGGATTCTGCGGACAATTGTCCCGCGACAGACATTATCTCGAACAGCCGCGTGGTTTCTGTTTTGCCTCTTACTGAGATCGTGTCGATCTCCCGCATTTCGAACTCCGACCCGATCGACTGAGCTGTACTTTCGCTAACCAGAATTTGCGTATCGTATACGCGATTGGCTCGTTCCAGTCGCGCTGCGAGATTCACAGTATCGCCGATCACCGTGTAACTGCGTGTGTTCTCCGAGCCGATATTTCCTACAACTACTTCACCCGTTGAAATCCCAATACACAGGTCAACGGCCGGTGCGCCCCGCCGCAAGCCTGTAATGTCCGGCAGTTCTCGACGCAGATTATCAAGCGCAACCAGTTGTGCATGGGCTGCGCGACACGCCAGAATCGCGTGTTCTTCCGCCTTCGCGAAAGGCGGACCCCAGAACGCCATGATGGAATCGCCAACGAACTTGTCCACGATGCCGCGATGTTCCTGAATCGCCAGAGCCTGTAAACCGAAATGGCGGTTGAGCAGCTTCACCATGAGCAACGGAGTCAGCCGTTCCGATAAGCCGGTGAATCCAACAAGGTCTCCGAACGACACCGTCATCTCCCGTCGTCCGCTGGCTACGGCCTCTTCGCCGCGTTCCGCGAGTACCTGTTCCAGGATTCGCGGATCGATGTACTTGCCGAAGGTTTGCTTCATGTGCTCCTTCGAGCGCAGTTCTTTTACGAAAAAATTAAACGAATTCGTCAATCGCCCCACTTCATCACTGGAACTGACCGGCAATTCGATATTGAGGTTGCCTCCCTGAACGTCGCGCATGGCGCTGGCCAACGACCGCACCGGTCTGCTAAGCCGCTCTGTGATAAGTGTCGCGACTGCCAGGCCTAACAAGACGGTGCTTATCGTCGCGGCGATCGTTAACCAGAATACACGTCGCTCGCGTTGCTCCGTTGCCTTGGTAGCACCGCCACTCCACGTCGCCATTTTCGAATTAACCAACTCACGTTGACTTTGGACGGTGCGTTGCAGGTCGTTCAGCAGGTTTAACTGCTGATTGGCTTTGTCATGTTGCCCGCTTCGTTGCAGGTCGAGTACTTCGCCCTGGCGATTATTTAGGATTTGATAGGCAGGTTCGATTTGCTTCAGGAGCGTCTCTACTTCAGCGAGCGTGTGACTGCCGGGTGCATTCTCCGGATACTCCTCGATAATGCGTCGCGCAGTTGAAAATTCGTCTGTAAGTTTGCGACTGAAAATCGCGTAATTCTCACTCGCCTCGGCAACGATTTCGCGATTTGGCTCGTCAGCATTCAAGGCGCCGAACCAACGTTCGAACGCAAGGCGCCGCCGAAGTCCAAACTCGTCCAGCCCTGCCAGAGACTGCGTAAGCGGCACGTCGAAATTCGCTACAATCGTAAGATCCTCTGTCGTGCGCGTTACCTCGTACAGCAGAAAGCCCGCAAGCGCGATGGTGAGTAGCAATAAAATTATCGCCAGGCCGAAAATCTTTGCTGCGATTGTTTGCCGGAACGGCATATGACGCGAATTCGGCAAGAATGTCCCGCACGCGCACACGAGGCAAGCCGAAGTACGATGGCTAGCAGAGACTTGGTTTCAACTTAAGAGAGATTTGAATTAGGAACCCAGGCATCGAGGAAAGGGATTTCCGAGAGAGAGGTAAAGTCGCGAGGAAAGCTATGAGTGAGCTGGAAGCGAGCGAGTTTCAAAGCAGGAGACGGTCAGGAGTTCTCAGGTTCATCGTTTCCTGACTTCCAAATTCGAGCCTCATTCCTGCGTTCCTGCTTTCCTCATTGATACTTC
>DATARG010000012.1:0-6488 GCA_036264275.1 Candidatus Udaeobacter sp.
CTCTCGCCGTACGATGCCGCGCGAGTCGGTGCATGGCTATGCGGGCGCGCAGCGGAGATCGCAATCTTTAACGGCAGCGAGAGCGAGCAATCGTTATTGCCGCGCGATGTTCTTGATCATCTCGGCGACGCATTCAAAGAACTGTAGGGCGTCTGTGTCAGTCGCAGTTTTCCTCCTTTCCTGCGTTCCTGATTTGTAGATTCTTGGGGAGTGGCAAAATTTATTCTGATCGGCAGCGGATTAGCGGGGGGGTTACTGGCGGCATACCTCGGACGACGCGGATACGAGGTAGATCTTTACGAGCGCCGCGCTGATCCGCGCGAAGGGAACATCGTCGGCGGGCGCTCGATCAATCTGGCGATTTCGACACGCGGAATTCACGCGCTCGAAGAGATCGGCATCGCCGACGAAGCGTTGCGAAACGCGATTCCAATGCAAGGCCGAATGATCCATGACAAATCCGGGACGCTGCATTTTGCGCCGTATGACGCGGATCCGAAAAAGTGTATCAACTCGATTGGGCGAGCGGCGCTGAACGCAATGGTTATTGAAGCCGCACAGCGCTATTCCAACGTTCGTGTGCATTTCAATCATAAATGCACCGATGTCGACATTGACTCCGCCGTTGCTTCCTTGGAAACTTCTCCTGTAGCGGCAGGCGTGTTGCCTGCGAATTCCGACAGTCAAATCATCTACGCGCGCGGCGATGCAGTGATCGGCGTCGATGGCGCGTTCTCTGCTGTGAGACAGTCGATGCAGATGCAGATCAATCGCTTCGATTACGACGAAAGTTATCTCGCTCATGGTTACAAGGAATTGACCATTCCGCCCGGCCCGGGTGGCTCATGGCAAATGGAAAAGAATGCACTTCACATCTGGCCGCGGAAAAGTTTCATGATGATTGCGCTGCCGAATCCGGATGGCTCGTTCACCTGCACGCTGTTTTGGGAATTTGAAGGACCCCGCAGCTTCGCCACCACGAAGACTGACGATGATGTGCACCGGTTTTTCGAGGAAGAGTTCTCCGATGCAGTACCGCTTATGCCCAGTTTGCTTGATGATTTTCGGAACAATCCAACGGGTTCGCTTGTGACCATTCGCTGTGCGCCGTGGTTTTACCGGAACAAGGTTTGCCTCGTCGGCGATGCTGCGCACGCGGTCGTACCATTTTATGGACAAGGCATGAACGCTGCGTTCGAAGATTGCGTCGTGCTGGACGAGTGTTTTGAACAATTTCCCGATAATCGCGAGCTCGGATTCGCCGAATATTTTCATCGCCGAAAAGAAAATGCCGATGCACTCGCGAATCTTGCGATCGGAAATTTTATTGAGATGCGCGACAAGACCGCATCGAAAACATTTCGCGCCAAAAAGAAACTCGATCACACGCTAGAAGTCGCCTTGCCCGGGATATATCTGCCGCTCTACACGATGGTCACCTTCACAAGAATGCCTTACGCAAAGGCAGCGAAGCGGGCCCGGATCCAAAACATCTTGGTCTATACAAGCCTTTTCCTAGTAGCAGCAGTCTTGGTTGCAGTCATACTTTGGCTAATCGCAACCAAAGACAAACTCTGACCTGCGCGGGGAATTTCCGTTGCAGGAAATCAACCAGACCGATTAACCTCGCTGCATGTATTTGAAACAGTTGCCGATCTCTATCCTGGTCCTCTGGCTTTTGTTCGCCGCGCCTGTGGGCGCACAGGACAATCCATTGGCTGACCCGGATCTCCAGCAGTTGCTGAAACAGGCGCAAGAAATGCAAAAGAACTCCGGATCAACGGATACCCGAAAAAAACTTGCTGATATGGAAGCGATGGCAAAAGAGCAGGTGGCGCAACAGGAGCAGGAAGAAAAAAACGAAAAGGAAAAATTGCAGGCCGCGCTGAAGAAACAGCTCGAAGCGCCGGGGCCAGTCGTCTTACCAGATTGGACGCCGGCCACACCGGAATTCAAACCTGCGGGTAAGCCGACGAAAAAGGTGGTGGACGAGGAAGTGAAAATCGTTCAGACCGGCACCTCGTCGCTCACTCCGGAGAAAATTGCGGAAAGCTGGCAGGCGACTGCAACCGCAGCCGACAATCTGAATCAGAGCCTTAACAAGATGAACGTTAACGGCAAGGTTACGAGGATCCTGTTTCTCAGCACGCGCACCGACCCCAGACAAGAAGTGGAACTCGAGGCCAGTCGCGAGGCGGGCAGCAAGATCACTCAAGTAGAAATTTCATCTCCCCTGCCAAAGCCAGAGATCGGAAGCGAATAGCAACACCTGTCACGCCTAACAAATGGCTGTCATGTTGAGCGCAGTGCTGCAACGAAATGCGAAGCATGAGACCAGGCTTTCAAACATCTCTGGTCCATTCCCATTCTCCTCGTATCCAAAACTGATCCGAGATTGGACGCCTGGCCTCGCGGACTTCGTCCGCTGCGTTGCAGCTTCGCTCTGCTCAGAGTGACATTACGATAGGGTTTGCCGCGGAGCAGACCTTTCTCGCGGCGGCCACTTGCATTCCGTGCATGGCGGGATTACCGAAATTGTTACTATGGCTGAAACATATGTACCATTGATCAGTTCTGGCACCGCCGGTCCACTTGGTGTTCTTCATCTCCCCCGTTTGTGGCAGAAGGTGTCGCTGGAGGAATCGGGCAAACTTGCCCAAGGTTATCCCGGCGTCGGCAAAGGTTTCGATGCAATGACGCTCGCCGCCCTCGGACTCGAAGAACAGGCAGTCCGAGACTACATCAGGCAAAGCAAGCCCCCCTATCCGCAGTTCGAGGCGTGGATAAAGAAAAACGCAAAGTCGTTGAATCGGGACGCCGTCGAGAAGCATAACGCGGCGGTGCGCGGCTACAATCACGATGACGAAACGCGTCAGGGAATTCTCGGCGCATGCAACATCGCGGACGACGCTTCGGCATTTAAAGACGCGGTGAACTTGAACAATCTGGACGATTGGTACGAATTTCACCAAGCGGTGTTGGCGTAAGTTGGTTTTCCGACGAATTCGGAATTAGGCCGGTCGCCGCACCGACCCCTCTACAACGGCGTTGACGCCAATATGTGGCGCATACAGCTTGCAGTATGCCCGTGACGCAAACGAAAGAGGGATCGAGATTTCGCAAAACGGGTGAAACTTTTCAGCCCGGCGCGAAGACGCTGCCGCAGCGCTATTTTGTTTCACCGGAAATTTTTGCTGAAGAAGTGGAGAAAATATTCGCGGGAAACTGGGTGCTGGTCGGCCATCAAAGCCAGCTCGCCGAACCGGGTGACTATTTTCTCGCGGATGTAGCCGGCGAAAGTTTGATCGTTGCGAAAGATCGGCGATCGACAATCCGCGCGTTTTACAACGTTTGTCGCCACCGTGGGGCGCAACTTTGCGAAGAGCAAAATGGGCACGGCGCAGCGATTCAATGCCCCTACCATGCGTGGACGTACGCGCTCGATGGGCGATTGCTTGGCGCGCCGCATATGGATGAGACACCAGGATTCAACAAAGCTGAATATCCGTTAAAGCCGGCGCGTCTTGGGCTCTGGGAAGGCTTTATTTTCCTGAATCTCGCAGATACCTCTTCTCCACTGGAAAAGTGGTTTGAGCCGCTTGGCGTAAAGTTTTCGCCCTGGAACCTGGCAACGCTGCGCTCGGCGAAACGGATCGAGTACGACGTCCGGGCCAATTGGAAGTTAATGTTTCAAAATTACTCGGAGTGTTATCACTGTTTGGGCGTGCATCCGGAGTTATCGAAAATTTCGCCTTACGACTCCGCAGAGAATGATCTGACCGAAGGACCGTTCCTGGGTGGATTCATGCGGATCGCGAGCAGCAAAAGCCTGACGAAGAGCGGAAATACTTGCGCGTTGCCTGTCGGCAATTTCGGCGATGAAGATTTTCGCTTCGTTTTCTATTACTCAATTTTCCCAAACATGCTGCTGAGCCTGCATCCGGATTATGTAATGGTGCATCAGCTTGAGCCGCAGTCACCGGACCGAACACTGATTTCCTGCGACTGGTTCTTTAATCCGGAGGGATTCAAGCGCGGCGATTTTAATCCGGACGATGCGGTTGAGTTCTGGGACATGGTCAACCAGCAGGACTGGCACGTGTGCGAATTGAGCCAGCGAGGTATCTCCTCGAGAGCGTATGAGTCCGGACCCTACTCGGCTCGCGAAAGTATTCCGGCAGCGTGGGACCAGTACTATTTAAAAGTCGTGCCCTGACTTTCGTCCGCGCATCTTTGCTTCTTGTTTGTCTAATCTGCGTAAATCTGCGAAATCTGTGGATAATTGAGTCATGCCGCCTTTGACTTACGCAAACTATCTCGATCTTGAGAAGCTGTTGACTCTACAGAACCCGCGCTCAACGCCGGCTGAGCATGACGAGATGCTGTTCATCATCATTCATCAGACCTATGAGCTCTGGTTCAAGCAACTCCTGCACGAGTTCGAAAGGATAAAACGGGATTTTTCCGCCGGCGATCTCTTCGGGGCGATTCACGCTTTCAAACGCACACGAACAATCATGAAGGTACTCGTGGCGCAAATAGACATTTTGGAAACAATGACGCCCTCCTCGTTTTCGAGCTTCCGTGATCGACTTGAGACTGCGTCAGGTTTTCAGTCGGTCCAATTTCGTGAACTGGAGTTTCTGCTCGGATACAAGCGCGCCTCGACGCTGACCTACGTGAAGCCGGATTTTCCGGGGTACGATCGGCTCAACCAGCGGCTCCATGAACGCACAGTGGTGGACCTTTTCTACGATTTTCTCGAGACGCGAGGCGCACAGATCCCGCCCGAGTTGAAGAATCGCGACGTGACGCAACCGAACGGGCCAGACGAGCGTGTACAGCAGGAAATTTTGTGTTTGTATAAAAATTCGCCTGAATGCTCGATCCTTTTCGAATTGATGACCGACTTTGACGAAGGTCTGCAGGAGTGGCGTTACCGACACGTGAAGCTGGTGGAGCGCACTATCGGCGCGAAGAAAGGCACCGGCGGATCACCAGGCGTGCCGTTTTTGAAAGAGTCATTGTTCAGACCGGTCTTTCACGATCTGTGGGCGATCCGGCACGAACTCTGAAAGATTCACGCCACAGATGAACACGGATTTTCACGGATCAGAAAGAAGAATTTGGAAGGCAGAGGATCAAGAAGTTTTCCGCGTCTGTGTTTCATCTGTGTCAATCCGTGGCCAAAATCATTAAAGAATCTGCGCCATCATCCCGTTAAGCCAAGGAATTCGCGCGCGGTGCCGGAAAACAGTTGCGCTTTCTCTTTTTCCGGAAGCTTCATGGATTCGATCAGCTTGCCCGGATGTGTTTCGCCTAACGAGAACGGGTAATCGGAACCGAATGCGACCCGTTCTGCGCCGAACAATTTGAGAAGCAACTTCAGCGCATCGGCGTCATGAACCAGTGAATCGACGTAAAACCGGGCAGGCATTCCGTCATGAGCAAGATAACGACGTGGACTGGTTGTGTTTTCCGCCGCTACCACGTCAGGCCGCACGCGAAATGCGTGATCGATACGACCGATGGTAAACGGAAACGAACCGCCGCCGTGCGCAAAGGCGACGCGCAGTTTCGGAAACCGCTCGAACACGCCTCCAAAAATCATCGAACAAATCGCAAGCGATGTTTCTGCAGGCATGGCGACAAGCCAGGGTAGCCAGTATTTCGGCATTCGCTCACTGCCAACCATGTCCCACGGATGAACAAAGATCGCGGTATCGAGTTTTTCAGCGGCGCTCCAGATCGGCTGAAGCGCGGCGTTATCGAGATTGAGAGTATCTACGCGTCCGAAGTTCGGGTTCGCATCAACGTGGGTTCCGATCTCCGCGCCACGCAGCCCGAGCTGCCGAACGCAGCGCTCCAGTTCCGCTGCGGCCAGATCGGCGTCTTGCATCGGAATCGTTCCAAGACCGGCGAACCGCGTCGGATGATCGCGAACGACTTCGGCAATGTGGTCGTTTAGCCGCCTGGAAAGATCGAGCGCATCAGTCGGTTTCGCCCAATAGCTGAACATCACGGGAACTGTAGATAGGACCTGCATCGACACGCCCTGCCCATCCATCTCATCGATGCGACGCGTTGGCTCCCACACGTTGTCGTTAATGTTGCGAAAGAACTTTTCGCCAACCATCATGCGCGCGCAGCACGGCTTGTGATGATCCAGGCGCACAAAACCGCCGTAACCGTATTTCGCGTCCAGGTCTGGCCAGTCGCGCGGCAAAATGTGGGTATGCAGATCGATTTTCAAAGCAAGTGACAGATAAATAGTGAAGAATGACGAAAAACGGCGAGTGATGTTAGCGAAAACTTGTCACTCGTCACATGCCACTCATCACTGACCCTTACAGCGCCTTTACCGGCTCGGCTTTTTCAACCTTCTTACCGCACTTCTTGCAAGTCCTCCGCGCATCGTCGCTCCAGAATTCGAGCATCGCCTTGCTAAAATGGTCGACGATGTCTTTGCAATCGAAGTGAATGTCTTC
>DATARG010000197.1:0-5904 GCA_036264275.1 Candidatus Udaeobacter sp.
TCTCACAGAGCAACACGTCGCTGACGTTGCAGTTCGTTCTCAGCAAAAGCATCACCGATGCCGCGACCGATGTGCAGGCTGCCATCCAGCGCGCGACCGGCAGATTGCCAATCGATCTTCCCAGTCCGCCCACGTTCACGAAAACGAACCCAAACGACCAGGCGGTCTACTTGTTAGGCCTGTTGTCAGACACGATGACAGACTGGGACCTCTACAAATATGCGTCCACCGTTGTCGCGCAGCGTATCAACATCCTGCCGGGCGTCTCGCAGGTGAACATTTACGGCGTCCAGGGCGCGATTCGAATCAAGGCCGATCCCTCGGCACTGGCTGCGCGCGGCCTGACGATGGATGATCTCGCCAGCGCGATCAAAGCGGGCACCGTCTATTCTGGCGCAGGGCAATTCGATGGCACGCATCGCACCTTTGTCCTGCAACCAAACGGCCAGATCGATAAGGCCGAAGGCTATCGGAACTTGATCGTGGCGCGGAACCCAAACGCGTCGCCGGTTTACCTGCGCGACGTTTCCGACGTTAAGCAGAGCGTGCAGGACGAGCGTATCTCGCGTTTTTTCTGGATGCGCGGCTATAATCCGCCTGGTTCGGTAGTCGTGCTTGCAGTTTCGCGGCAGGCAGGAGCAAACGCTGTGGAAGTGGCCAATTCGGTGAGGCGGCTTTTTCCTGAGCTGCGCGCAAGCTTACCTGGTTCGATCCAATTCACGCCGATATTTGATCGGTCGCAAACGATCGTAAATTCTGCCAACGAAGTGAAATGGACGCTGATGATCGCGTTCGTGCTGGTGGTAATCGTGATCTATGTTTTTCTCGGCCGGGCTACGGATACGCTCATTCCCGCTGTGGCTTTGCCAATGTCGCTGCTGCTCACCGTGGCGGTGATGTACATGCTCGATTTTTCCATCAACAACCTCACGTTGATGGCGCTAACGCTGGCCATCGGTTTCCTTGTGGATGATGCCATCGTGTTTTTGGAAAACGTTGTGCGTCGCGCCGAGCACGGCGAGTCGATCCTGAAAGCTACATTCAACAGCGCCGGCGAGATTTCTCTCACCATTATGTCGATGACGCTTTCGCTGGCCGCGGTGTTCATTCCATTGGTTTTCATTCCCGGACTGCTTGGCCGAATCTTCCGCGAATTCTCCGTGACGATCATCGTGGCCATTCTGGCATCGGGTCTTGTGTCATTGACGCTTACTCCGCTGATGTGCGCGCGTATCCTGGGTGAGCGCAAAGCCGGACACAAACGCGCCTGGATGGAACGGCACACCACCAATTTCATCCAACGTGTGATTGCTGGCTACGGTCGGTTACTCGACAAATTTCTCGACCGCGCATGGCTCACGGTGCCGATCCTGCTCGCTTGCATTCTTGGTCTCTGGTTCTTTTTCACTCATTTGCCGTTCACGTTAATCCAGGCAGGTGATAGTGGCTTTATTCGCGGCATTTTCATCGCGCAGGAAGGATCATCGCCCGCCCAGATGCACGCCTATCAAGCGCAGGTCAATGAAAAACTCCAGGCGGACCCCGCCGTCGGGCAGTTCTTTACCCTCGCCGGTTTCGCCTCGCGCAGCGCATTGTCGCAGGGACTGATGTTTCTTTTTCTGAACCCACGAAGCGAGCGTCCACCTATCGATCAAGTCATTTTGCGATTACAAAAATCGATTGCGTCGATTCCCGGCATTAACGTGGTGTTAACGCCCACGCCGGTACTGCAAATCAGCGTCGGTGCAACCAGTCAGACCCAGGGACAGTATGCCTACACGATTAGCGGCATCGTCCCCGAGGATGTTTATGCCGTAGCCGACCAACTGATGAAAAAACTTCAACAGTTCAAAGGCTTCGCCAGTGTCCGTTCCGATTACTACCACGACACACCCAATCTTAAGATCGACATCAACCGCGATCGCGCCGCTACCTACGGCGTTTCGACTTCTGCAATCCAAAGTCTGTTGCGCAACGCGTACTCGCAAAACTACGTCTATCTAATCAAGCAGCCGGACGACCAATACCAGGTCATCCTCGAAGTCAAAGACAAGGAGCGCGCGCACCCCGATGACTTGGACGATCTTTATGTCCGCAGTAACACAGGGGGTAACTTCAGCGCTGGCAGCGGAGGCGGAGGAACCATAGCTACGACCACAGGCAACATGTCAAACCTCATTCCGATGCGTGTTGTAACCTCCACCAGGGAAGTCATTGGGCCGCAAGCGGTGAACCATTTCAATCAATTCACCAGCGTCACGTTCAACTTCAACCTGTTGCCGAACGTCGCTATCGGCGATGCCACAAAGGTTATTGAGGACGCTTTCAATCAACTCCACCCGAATTACCCAACCGTGCAAGGAATCTTTCAGGGCGAAACGCTTATATTTCGGCAGCTGTTCCAGTCGTTACCTCTGTTGTTGCTCGCTGCCATCTTTGTCATGTACGTGATCCTCGGAATTCTCTACGAGAGCTACGTGCACCCGTTCACGGTTTTATTCCCGGCGATTGTGCCCGCGGTCGTCGGCGGTCTTGCCACGCTGTATCTCTTCCATTCAGTCCTTTCCCTATACAGCGTCATTGGACTATTCCTCTTGTTAGGCATCGTGAAAAAGAACGGCATCATGGTCGTCGATTTTGCGTTGCAACGAATTGACGAAGGCTGGGACCTGCGCTCGGCGATTCACGAAGCCAGCGTGGAACGGTTTCGTCCAATCATGATGACTACTCTAGCTGCGCTTATGGGCGCAATCCCCATCGCGCTCGGGTTCGGCCAGGACGCCGCATCACGCCGCCCGCTGGGCCTGGTAATCGTCGGTGGCCTGATTTTCTCGCAGTTGGTTACCCTGTTTGTTACTCCGGTTATTTATCTCTGGCTGGAGTGGTTTCAGGAGCACGTCCTCGACAGGGTGCCCTTCCTGCGTAGCGCGCACACGCATCACGAAGGCGAACCTGCCAGAGGAGAAATGCGACCCGAACCAGCGGGTGTCCATTGATCCTTTCATGCTCTTACTCTTGGTCTAAGGTAGTCCGAAAGAGCATGAGCATGAGCATGAGTAAGAGGAATGTTGTTTGACTCATGCGCGCGATGGTTCTCGATACGCCGAAACAACCGCTCCGCCTCCGCGATGTGCCGAAGCCAAAGCCGGGGAGGGGACATTTGCTGGTGCGGATTAGTGCGTGCGCCGTGTGTCGCACTGACCTTCACGTCGTGGATGGCGAACTGCCGAACCCGAAGCTGCCACTGATTCCAGGCCATCAAATTGTTGGGCGCGTGGAAGAGATTGGCGAAGGAGGAAATTCAAAATTTCACATCGGCGATCGCGTAGGAATCCCATGGCTGGGCTGGACGGATGGCGAATGTGGTTACTGCCGGTCGCATCGGGAGAATCTGTGTGATCGTGCGCGCTTTACCGGCTACACCATCGACGGGGGCTACGCCGAATTCACTGTCGCCGATGCCCGATTCTGTTTTCATCTGCCTGATCGCTACAACGACGTAGAGGTCGCGCCGCTGCTTTGTGCCGGGTTGATCGGTTATCGGTCCTATCGCAAAACCGGGGATGCGCGACGGCTCGGCATCTATGGTTTCGGCAACGCCGCGCATCTGATTGCGCAGATTGCGCTTCATGAAGGACGTGAGCTGTTCGTGTTTACGCGGCCTGGTGATATTGCCGGTCAAGAAGCCGCAAAGGAAATCGGTGCCGTCTGGGCGGGCGGTTCGGACCAGATGCCGCCGGAAAAGCTCGACGCAGCAATCATCTTTGCCTCGGTAGGCCCGCTCGTGCCAATGGCGCTGCGCACGCTCGCCAAAGGCGGTGTCGTAGTTTGCGGAGGAATTCACATGACCGACATCCCTTCTTTTCCGTATGCCGATCTCTGGGAAGAACGCGTGATCACTTCGGTGGCAAACCTGACACGGCGCGATGCCGAAGAATTCCTTGAGATCGCCCCACGCGTTCCGGTCCGAACGCACACCGAAACCTTTCCTTTGGAAAAAGCCAACAACGCGCTTGATCGGTTTCGCGCGGGCGAGCTGAAGGGCACGGCAGTGTTAACGATTGCTGAATGACAACGCGCTTGACTGATCTTAACTGTCGCCGCCTCGCTGTGTCGACGCGTTCTCAAGGATCAGTTCGATGCACGGCGGTACAGCCCCGTGGCTACAACAGCGCGTACGCTTTACCGATTGCTGGTTACTTTTGGCGCCGATCGCTTCATCTCCACGCTGTCACTCACCTTTTGAATGAGAGATCGCTGTTCCTTTAGCTCCGCTTTGAGCGCATCAATTTCTGCTTGTTGTTGCGCTACCTTCCGTCGCTCTTCAACAAAAGAACGGTGCTCTTTCAGAAACTCATTGAGCAACATTGCGTTCACCGCTTCGTAGCGGACCGTGGAGAGTTCGCCCTCGGCATTGCTGACTACGAGGTCGGGAGAGATCTCGGCCACTTCCTCGGCGATGAGGCCAAATTGCGGCGTGCCTGACTTGTCGAACTCCGGTTTATAGCAAAAGGTAACCGGCTTCAGGGAGAAGAGCGCGGCGCTCGCGTCGTCCATGCGCTGGATGTTCTGCTTGTAACGCCGGGCGGAGAGGAACACGCCAAGTTTGCCAGCGTTGTCCACGTAACACGTGCTACCACCCGCTCCGACTGTCTGACCCGCAATGCCGGCGAGGTAGGTGGCGGTCTGGGTTTCGCCGATGCGGATGGTACCGTCGTCTCCCATGGAACCCAAGTTGTCGATGTAAATGTTGTGGCTGCCAGTTGTAAGATTGAAGCCGGCGGAATAACCAATACCGATATTATCAGAACCAGTGCTCTGGGAAAGCGCTAGGTAACCGCAGGCGGTGTTGTCCGTGCCATTCACATTGCTAAAAAGCGCCGCGTAACCGTTGGCAGTGTTGTTGTCGCCATTGGTGTTGTTCTCGAGCGCGAGAGCACCGTTGGCCGTGTTACGGATGCCGGTAGTGTTGCCTGCAAGCGCGGCAGAACCGTTGGCCGTGTTGTGGCTGCCGGTAGTATTGCTAAAGAGCGCATTATCACCGTTGGCCGTGTTGGAGTCAGCGGTGGTGTTGTTAGCGAGGGCGGCATTACCATTGGCCGTGTTCCGAGAACCGGTGGTGTTGCTCACGAGCGCGCTCATACCGTTGGCCGTGTTGTAATTGCCGGTGGTATTGGCAAAGAGCGCTTGATCCACAACGGCAGTGTTGAAGGAGCCTTGCGTGTTGCTAAAAAGCGCGAATGCTCCATCAGCCGTGTTGGTAGTGCCGGTGGAATTGCTTAAAAGTGCCCCGGCGCCCGTGGCCGTATTTTCGTCTCCGGTGTTGGCAAGGAGCGCGCCAGCGCCGTTCGCTGTGTTGAAGCTGCCGGTGGTCAGGGCCCTGAGTGAAAAGAAACCAACTGCCGTATTGTAACCGCCAGTGGTACGGCTAAAAAGCGCATTTTGCCCTTCCGCCGTGTTGCCTCCGGGATAACCGCCATCCGGTGGTGGGACGACTGCCTGCACGCTTGGCAAAAGCGCGATGCATGCGAGCAGAAATGTGACGACGAGTGTGATCTGAGTGGATTTTGTTTCTTTTTTCATAATCGCCGAGCCTGGAAAGTATTGATCGGCTTGGCGAGAAGAAACGCTCGGGTACGGTCGCGTCTACCGCGTCACGCGAAGCGCGGGTTGATCCTGGGCAGACCATCCCACGTTTCGGCGAACGGCATCGACCACGCCTGCAACGCTGTAGCGGCAGCACTGCAAGCAACGACGTCAGCTACGACGTTACGCGTCGAGCGTGGCCTTACGGATGGATCGCAACTACTTGCCGCGCCGATTTGCTCATTTCAAGCTGCGCGCTCACTTTCTGAGGGTTTGAAGCCAGAGATTCAATCCGATTTTCCTGTGTCGCGAGCTTCG
>DATARG010000211.1:0-7420 GCA_036264275.1 Candidatus Udaeobacter sp.
CATCAGGTGCAAAAAACAATTTTGCGCCAGCGGCAATTGTTTTTTGCACCTGATGGTCCACACCTTGCAAGATTCGCTCCGTCGCAAGCGGACCAAGCTCAGTCTCAGGATCCATTGGATCGCCAACCTTCAGCGCGCGCATGCGCTCAACAAATTGTTGAAGGAATTGCTTGTGTATTTCGTCGGCGATGATGAGTCTTTTCGCTGCGATACAGGACTGTCCGGTGTTGATCGTGCGAGCTTTGACCGCAGTGCTCAACGCCGATTCGAAATCTGCGCTCGGCATCACTATAAATGCGTCGCTGCCACCTAGCTCGAGCACACTCTTTTTGATTTCACGCGCGGCCACGCTCGCGACAGCGGCTCCTGCTTTTTCGCTGCCCGTGACCGTTACGGCTTTGACGCGCGCGTCGGCGATCAGTTTTTCCACCTGCTCCGGCTCGATGAGCAGCGTTTGGAAAACGCCCTCTTCAAACCCGGCGCGGCAAAAGATTTCTTCAATTGCGAGCGCAGACTGCGGAACATTCGATGCGTGCTTAAGCAAGCCGACGTTGCCGGCAATCAAAGCAGGCGCAGCGAATCGAAATACCTGCCAGAAAGGAAAATTCCACGGCATCACCGCGAGCACAGGTCCGAGCGGTTGATACTCGACATAACTTTCGGCCGCATCGGTCTGAGCTGGTTCCTCCTCGAGAAATCGCGCGCCGTTCTCCGCGTAAAACCGGCACCCGCGCGCGCACTTCTCGATTTCTGCGATTGAATCGCGGAACAGTTTCCCCATCTCGAGCGTGATGATCTCCGCAAATCTTTGCTTGTCCTGGAACAGCAACTCCGATACCGCGTGCAACAATTCCGCGCGATCGGTCAGGGTCGTGCGACGATATTTCCTGAATGCGTTATCTGCGCGGCTTAAGCGCTTCTCAATTTCCGCATCATTAAAGGAAGAAAACTCCTTCAGCTTTTCACCAGTCGCAGGGTTAATAGAAGCGATTGCCATATCATTATCTTACATTGCAATTGCGACTAATGGAGGGGCGAACTCCTGTGAGCTCAGCGTCGCTGAGTATAGGATCAAACCCGCAACCCTTTTGGAATGAGAACGCGATCGAGCAGATCAAAACACCATTGCACGAGCAGGGCGAGCACAGCAGCGGGAATCGCACCTTCGAGAATCGTTACGTGATCGTTCAAGTCGAGCCCGCTTATGATCGGTTCGCCCAGACCGCCAGCGCCGATCAACGCGGCGAGCGTGGCAGTTCCAATATTTATCACCGCGCTGGTTTTAATTCCGGAGAGGATCGAGCGTGATGCAATCGGCAGATAAATTTTCACGAGGCGCGCGATTGGGCTGAGACCCAGCGCGACCGCAGATTCGCGCAACGATCGTGGAATGTCCTGCAAACCGGTGGCAGTGCTGCGCACGATTGGCAGTAAACCGTACAGAAAAAGCGCGGCGATCGCGGTGCGAACGCTGATTCCAAAAAAGGGCAGGGGAACAAGCAGGGCGAGTAATGCGAGCGAAGGAATGGTTTGTACAACGCCGGCAAGACCAAGAATAACATGGCCAAGCATGCCGCCACGACTTGCCACGATGCCAAACGGAATCCCGACGATGATTGAAAGTAGCAGGGAAAATCCAGCCAACTCGAGATGGCGAAGACTCCAGCGCGCCAGTTTGCGCGGAAAAGAATCACCAAAATCGGAGGGACCTGAGTGCCCCGAGAACCGCGGCGCTGAGGCCGCTCCCACCTTGAAATACAAATCTGCCGCTCTGGCGTAGTTCTTTGTCCGATCAGCTTCGGCGTTGAGACGAACCATTCGCGCCTCATCCAACGTGCCTTCCAAGCGCCGCAATGCTGCAATTGCGTCCGTGCGCGTGGAGGATCGAAACAAGAAAACTGCTTCATACTTCGGAAAGAACTGAAGGTCGTCTTCGAGGACTACAAGGTCGTTCTCTTCGATCTTTGCGTCAGTCGAATAGGCGTCCTTAACGCCAATCGATCCGTTCGCGAGCGCGCTGTAACCAAGGGCGTGATCAATACCGGCGACATTTTGCTGTGGCAACTCGTAGCGCTGTCGTAATGGCCGCCAGCCATCCTCTCTCTCAAGAAATTCATGCGTGAGCCCGATCTTGAGTTCCCGATGTCTTCGCAGGTCGCTGATTGTGTGGATACCCAGTCGTTGCGCTTCACTGCGTCGCATCACCAGCGCGTATGTATTGTTGAAACCCAACGGAGCTGTCATGCCCACTCCAAGTTTTTCGAGCTGATCCCTGATTTGGTCTAACGACGGTCTTGAATTGGTTTTCAGAATTTCCGCCGCGATAGTTCCAGTATATTCGGGATAAGCGTCGATCTGTCCGCCTTTGAGCGCTTCCCAAAGAATGATTGTTCCGCCCATGCCCTGCCGGTGTTCCGCCGGAATTCCCGCATCGATCAGCGTGCGTTTGGCAATCTCACCAAGGACATAAGACTCGGTGAATTTCTTGGAACCGATTACAACATCGGAAGCAGAAGAAGAATTAATCAGGAAAGCAGGAACGCAGGAAAAGATCAGGAGAAAATCTCGAACCCGGGAAACCAGGAAATGATGGAATCGTTTTGATTTCGTGAATTCGCGGTTTCCACGTTCGAAGCTGCCCTGCCTTCCTGCTTTCCTAATTCGATTCATAGACTCGCGATGCCGCGCTGCGCGTTGATGAATTCGGACACAAAAGGGTCGGCTGGTCTTTCGCGCAGTTCGGTAATCGTGCCTTTTTGGACGATCCGGCCTTCATTCATTAGCACGATCTCGTCGGCAAAATAAATCGCTTCCGCCAAATCGTGAGTAACGAAAACCACTGTCTGTCCCAGGCGCATGAAAATGTCCTTGAGATCCCTTTGCAACGAAGCCCGCACCAGCGGGTCGAGCGCACCGAGCGGCTCATCGAGCAATAATAGCTCCGGCGAAAGCATCAACGCGCGCATCAAACTGACGCGCTGACGTTGTCCGCCGGAAAGTTCCAATGGATAACGCGGGAGCAGGTTTTCCGAGAGTCTTGTCAGATCGGACAATTCTACGAGCCGATCGTGCATTTCTTGTTCGGGTTTTCCAATGTGGCGTGCCATCAAAAGAACATTGGTGCGGGCAGTTAGATGCGGGAATAAGCCGCCCTCCTGGATCACATAACCAATCCGTCGCCGCAAAGCATTGATGTTATCGGGAGTAACTGCTCTGCCATCAAACTCGATCGAGCCGGAATCCGGTTCGATTAAGCCAATGATTAAGCGCAACAAAGTGGACTTGCCGCACCCGCTGGGTCCGATGAGCACCGTAGTTTTGCATGACTCAACTGAAAGATTCGTCGGACATAATGCGATTCCGTCGCCATAGCGTTTGCTAACATTCGCGAGCCTAACGAGAGCGCTTATTTGAAATCTCCTCTCAGGTAGCGACGGTTCACCCGAACCGCCCTTGCGCGATTTATGCCTGGATAGGCGATTGAGGTCAATCGCTCCTACCGACCGCTCGCAAAGTAGAAAACACCAAACAGACGCGAATCATCGGTCCACAGTCGCACAAACTTAAACCCGGCTTTAGCAGCGAGCGTCGCAAACTCGTCTGGCGTATATTTATAAGAAAATTCCGTGATGATTTTCTCCCCGCGTCGGAAGTGAAAGTTGTGTTCGTTGAGATGCACGAACTGATCGGTTTCACTGATGAGATGCATTTCAATTCTGCCGGCGCTGGAATTGTAAATTGCCCGATGCCGCCATTGATCGAGATCGAAGTCTGCGCCTAATTCGCGATCGATGCGCTCCAGCAAATTCAAATTGAATTCGGCAGTAACATTGGCGCTGTCGTTGTAAGCAGCTTCCAGCACCTGCCGGTCTTTCTTCAAATCGACACCGATAAGGAGCCCGCCGCCTCCGCGGCAAACGTTCGCCACGCGACTCAGAAACTGTATGGCTTCATGCGGTTCGAAGTTGCCGATTGTCGATCCTGGGAAATACACAATGTTTC
Organism: Candidatus Udaeobacter sp.; assembly: GCA_036264275.1. Lineage (GTDB taxonomy): Bacteria > Verrucomicrobiota > Verrucomicrobiia > Chthoniobacterales > UBA10450 > Udaeobacter. The sequence goes on from DATARG010000211.1 coordinate 4,003, forward strand.
GCGCGGGTTTGCAACGAGGCGTAGGCAACACCACAGATTGCAGGTAATCCGCGCAGACCGGCAGAATTTCCAAATTTGGAAAAACTTTCCGAAAAAGAGCAGTCGACTCGCGCAGTTGTTTCTCTGAAATATCGACAGGGATATAAACCGCAGGATTCTTGAGGCCCTCGATCAGAATTCGCGTTTTCGTGCCCGCGCCGGTACCCAGTCCGATTAGTTCGACATTCGGTCCGAGTTGTGACGCGATGTCGGCGCGACTTCGATCCAGAATATCGATCTCGGTGCGGGTGACATAATATTCAGGTAGTTCACAGATCTTCTGAAACAACGCGGCCCCGCTCCCATCATAGAAATATTTGCACGGAATCGTGCGCGGATTCGACGAAAGACCAGCAATAACATCCGCCAGAAAAGCCGCCGATTCTGGCGCGGACACTTGCGGCAAAGCGGTGAGAGAATCTCCGGTCATGGTGGGTTTAACGGGCGCGCACACAGCGACGCGCCGTGGCAATTTATTGTGCGTCTCGTGCGAGCCTGATCCCGGTGAACTGCCAGTGTTTTTCCGGTTGAAAGAAATTGCGATAGGTGCGGCGAATGTGACTGCGGGAGGTGGCGCAGGAACCACCGCGCAGGACGTATTGGTTGCACATGAATTTTCCATTGTACTCGCCGAGCGCGCCGGGCACTGCACGATAGCCCGGGTAAGGCGAGTATGCGCTGCGCGTCCATTCCCAAACGTCGCCGAACAATTGGTAAAGCTGTCGATCGTTTCCGGATCTCGACTTTGGTCCTGGGTGGAAAGATTCGTCTTCGACGAAATTTCCTTCGATCGGACAATCCAATGAAGCGCGCTCCCATTCGAACTCAGTGGGAAGTCGGTTACCTGCCCAGTTGGCGTATGCATCGGCTTCGAAATAACTCACGTGAGTAACAGGCTCCAATTGATCGACAGGGCGAAGCCCAGAGAGGGTGAAATTCCACCAGGCGCCGTCGCGTTTTGTCCAGTAAAGCGGCGCGTTCCAACGTTGTTCGTTCACGGTCACCCAGCCGAGGGATAACCAGAATTCCGGACGGTTATAGCCGTTGTCCTCAATGAATGCGATGTACTCGCCGTTTGTGATCGGTCGGGTTGCCAGCGAAAACGCCGGAACGAGTGCCCGATGTCGTGGCCCTTCATTGTCATACGCGAATCCGTCGCCGTCGTGACCTATCGCAGCTACTGTTTCTTCGAAATCGATAAACTGGATTGGTGAAATTTTTCTTGCAGCGAGATCGCGATTTCGCTGACGAAAAACGGGATGAAGCGGGTTTTGCGCTAAGACGTGCTTAATGTCCGTGATGAGCAATTCCTGATGTTGCTGCTCGTGGTGCATCCCGAGTACCAGGAGTGGCTCCATTTCGTCGAGCAGACTCTCGTCGGAATTCGAAAGCAGATCGTCAATGTGTGAGTCGATCGATGCGCGATAACGATGTGCTTGGCTCACAGTCGGGCGAGAGATTAAGCCGCGAAGATCGCGCCGGTGCATGTCGCCCGCAGCGTTGTAGTACGAGTTAAAGAGGTAAGCGTACTCTGAAATTTCTGGCTGATATCCGGGTACGAATTTTTTCAAAATAAAAGTTTCGAAAAACCACGTGGTGTGCGCGAGGTGCCATTTGGTCGGGCTGACATCGGGCATCGATTGTACGACGCAATCTTCCGGCTCAAGACCCGCGCATAGCGAGTTCGTAAAATCCCTTATTTGATGAAACCGATTCCGCAAGCGTTCAGGTCTAGACTGCGCTGAGGAAAAAGCGCTTCTTACCGTCACCGGCGCGCTAGTGGCGGTTTCGGCTGAAACGGGGCTCACGTATTCGCCCCCTCTTGCTCGCGTTCTTCGCGGCGCGCCTCGAGCATCTGATCGTGCGTTGCTTCCTCTATGCCTTCGATTACAAGATGCTCTCCAACAGTTTCTTCTTCCTGAGTGCCGGGACGCGGAATGTGGTGACCCTTGGAACCGGCGATGACGCTCCATTCCTCGGTCATGTCGGCGTTATCTGGAGTTTCCTCAGGAGGCACATTATTTTCTTCGCCCATCAGTTCGTGGCGTGCCTGCGCCCAATCCGCCTCAGTAAACTTATCAGGGTCGCGCTCATCGATCATGGCAATTTCTCTGGCGCGTCTCTCCACTGCCTGGGGGGATGGTGCGCCGATTCCGTTGCCATGCTCCGAGATTTTTCCCGGCGGAGGTTGCGAGTAATTTTCCATAACCAAAGCTGCCAATAACAGAATCGTTTCTCGAACCACAATTTCGTCTACACATTAAGACCTTGCAATACAAACGCTCAAAGGGGATGCCGGTTCGATGAACAGGCAAAATAGCGTTCAACTTCATGGCGGCGCCGTTCTTGCGTTCGAAGAATATGGCGATCCGAGTGGAGTGCCCGTGATATTCTGTCACGGCTGGCCGAGCTCGCGCACGATGGCGCAACTCACAGATGAACCAGCGGCCGCTCTCGGTGTTCGCATCATTTCACCCGATCGCCCCGGGATCAGCGGCTCGACCATGCAACTCGATCGAAAATTGAGCGACTGGCCGTTACTTGTTGAACGGCTCGCGGATGATCTTGAGATTGGTGAGTTCCGAATCCTTGCGATCTCTGGTGGAGCGCCCTACGCATATGCCACCGCGGTCGCGATACCCGAACGAGTGCGCGGTATCGCTATAGTAGGCGGAGTAATTCCGTTTGCTGAATTGAAGGACTTCAAAGGATTACTGCCGCTCTATCGCTGGATGTTGACGTGTTATCGAGCACATCCGCAACTGTTGCGTTGGTCATTCCAACTGGCGCGACCTTTCTTATCGTTCCGCGCACCAATCCAGTTTCGACCGCTGTTTTTAAAGATGCTGCTGTTGCGAAGCTGCGACGCGGCTAGTTTGCGCGACGATGCAGCTTTTGAAGCGGTCTTCGAGAGCCAACGGCGCGCCTGGCGCGGCTCGGTGGAAGGGATAATGGTCGATGCTCAAATCTACGCGCAGCCGTGGGGATTCGCGATCGAAGATGTAAGCGTGCCCGTGCGACTCTGGCATGGAATAGAGGATCGCGCTTTCGCGGTTCGACTCGCGGAAGAAATCGCGAATCGTTTTCCTAACTGCAAAGCGCGATTCATCCAAAACGAAGGACATTATTCGCTGCCGATTCGCCATATGCGCGAAATTCTACAGGATTTAATTTCGGTTTAACCGAACCTTCGATACGCCGGAGCTCGCCCCTCCATTGCGTCCTTATTGCGAATGATCTTTAGATCGGCGCGCAACTTCGCCTCCATCATTTTGTCGAACGAAAAATTCTCAATCGCGTAGCGAAGCCCATTCGCTCCGCAACGCGCCGCTAGTTCCGGATCGGAAATAAAGTCCAGGACCGCCGACGCCAATGCCTG
>DATARG010000283.1:0-5654 GCA_036264275.1 Candidatus Udaeobacter sp.
CGGTCTGCGCGTTGAGGAAATCACGACAGCGGGCGAGCGCATTATCTCATTCGACAAAGATGTCGATGCTTATGCGGGTGGTTCGATGCCGTTACCGCCGTATGTCAATCGGCTAAGCGATGAAACGGATGCCGCGCGATACCAGACAGTTTTTGCTCGCGAACCCGGCGCCGTGGCTGCCCCTACTGCTGGACTGCATTTCACCTCCGAGATCCTGAATGAGATTCCGCACACGTTCGTGACGTTGCATGTCGGGCCGGGAACATTTCTTCCTGTGCGCACTGAGGACATCGCCCAGCATCGAATGCATGCGGAGCGTTTCTCCATTTCGCCGGAAGCCGCAAAGGAGATCAACAACGCGAAACGAATTGTGGCTGTGGGAACCACAGCGATGCGCGTTCTCGAGTCAGCAGCGCTTAAAACTCGACTCGTTAGGAAAATTGTAGGGCGAGCGCATCGCTTGCCTTCGGCAGGCGGAGCGCCTGCGCTGCAAAACCAGCAATCCGGCAGCCGGCAGATTGCACCGAAATCAGGTGAGACCGATCTTTTTATTTATCCGCCGTTTACATTTCGACTTGTCGATTCGCTGTTGACGAATTTCCACTTGCCACGTTCGACGTTGCTGATGCTGGTGAGTGCATTTGCTGGACGCGAATTCATTCTCCGGGCGTACGAGGAAGCGGTACGTGAGCATTACCGATTCTACAGTTACGGCGATTGCATGCTGATCCTCTAAGAAGCCTAACCACGAATTCACACGAATGCAGAATCAAGAATACCCAGGCACATTCGGATTTTGTCATATGTTGATTTGTTTTTATTCGTGTCCATTCGTGGTTAAAAGGGGGCCTGAATGAGCGAAAAACCAAAAGGCGAACTCGTGATTCAAACCATCGCTATGCCGCAGGACACAAATCCGAATGGCGACATTTTCGGTGGCTGGGTCACGTCACAAATGGATTTGGGTAGCGGGATCCTCGCGGCGAAGACGGCGCAGGCGCGCGTCGTAACTGCGGCAATGGAAGGAATGTCGTTCCTGCAACCGGTGAGAGTGGGGGACACCGTCAGGTGTTATGCACACGTGGAGAAGATCGGGCGAACTTCGATGACAATCCCCGTCGAAGTTTGGGTGACGCGTTACATGACGGGCGAAGAACTTCGCGTGACCCATGGCGTCTTTACGCTGGTCGCAGTCGATGAGTCTGGAAAACCGATTCCGGTTAAGCGCGGCAGCGCGTGATCGCTAGGAATTCCTGAAAATCGATGGCGCGTTTCGCTTACCTCTTCGAGCGGTTTCCATCGTTCGGGCAAACGTTTTGCTATCGGGAAGTAGCGGAGCTTGATCGCCAAGACATCGCGCCACCCATTTTTTCAATCAGAAACCCGAAAGACGAGCCATTACAAGATTGGGACACGCGTATCGTCGAACGAGTACATTATCTTCCGGACGAAAAGGAACTGCTGGAAGAAGTTCGAAGCGTCGCGAAAAAACGGAAGATCGGCCCAGACATCGTCGCAGCCCTTGATGAATGGGGACGCCGCAAGGATTTCCTTCGTCTCTACCAGGCGGTCTACGTTGGACTGCTCTTGCGGAAAATGGGGATTGATCACGTGCACGCTCATTTCGGCGGCATGGCTGCGCGCACTGCTTTCTGGATCAATAAATTCTTTTCTATCACTTTCAGTTTTACTGCACACGCGAACGACATTTTTTCTCCGCGAGAATTCGAAATCGGCTTGGATAAACTTGTCGATGCAGCGCGGGTAATCATCACCGAAACGGATTACGCTGCGCGTTTTTTACGCGAGCGATTCTCCGATCGTGCTGATCGCGTCCACCGCATTTATAACGGACTCGATCTCGCGGACTTTGGGCGCGCGGATTTTTCTTCGACTCCGCCGCTCATCGTCGCAGTCGGCCGTTTGATTCCGAAAAAAGGATTTGGCGATTTGATTCGTGCGTGCGCGATGCTCGTGGAACGTGGGAAATCGTTCCGTTGTGAAATTTTTGGTGAGGGTCCGCTCAAGAACGAGCTACAGACGCAAATCGATGAGCTGCGTTTGCAAAATAATGTGGCACTGACCGGCGCCAAGCCTCAGACGGAACTACGCCGACGGCTTGCTGCGGCAAACGTTTTTGTGCTCCCGAGTGTCGTTGATCCCGATGGCGGCATGGACAATCTGCCTACGGTCATCATGGAAGCCATGGCCACGGGGTTGCCTGTCGTATCCACAAATATCGGGGGGATTCCAGAAATGGTCATCGAAAACCAAACCGGATTTTTGGTGCAATCTGGCGACACCTCCGCGATGGCCAACGCAATTGAAACATTAATTGGCGATTTGCCCATGGCGACGAAATTTGGCCTTTCCGGCCATGAACACGCTCGAGTGCTTTTTTCGATTGAGAAGAACGTCCGCGAATTGTGCGCGCTGATTGAATCTGGTAGGGGCGATTGACCTCGATCACCCTAAAGGTTCAGGTGACCCGCCGCTACCAAATCATTGAGGTGGCTACAGTAGATCCCCAACGCAGTTGAGCGCGTTCAAGTAAACTCGGTGTGGCCCACCGCGAATTAGTTCTTCGCTGATGAGGCCGACAGGATCATTGTTTCCAGCAGGCATTAGCTGCGGAATCCGCTTGTCGTCGTTCTGTGTGCGTGAGATCTCCAGGAGATCGCCGCAATCCGCGTATGTGACCCGAAATTCCACGTCATCGCTGGTCAAAGCGATTTCGTGAACCGGTTGACCATCGCACTCGCGCAGCTCGACATCGATGTGTCGCGCTAACGCTCCGCTGAACCGTAACCCTTCTGAAGGTTTGACCTCGTCGATGTGCCACTTCAATTGCGATCCCAGCCAACCCATAAACAAAATTGCGGTCGATCTGAACCCGGGTGCAAAATGGACCCGAACCTTGCTGATCTTCGCGAGGCGATGATGCGAAGCGGGGTGATCGAAGAACTGCGCCAGCGCGAAGCGAAGATTGTCCAGCCGCGTCCAATTCAAGTCGCAAAACACAATACGCTGGTTGGCCTCTTTCTGCATCAACTCGAGTAAACGTGTTTGCGAGCGAAAATCGCTCCAGCCATGGCTGTCGTAGATCACCCGATCGACCCACGTCCAAAGCTGCGGGTCAATCTGCTCGTGAAATTCTTCCTGCCACCAAAGATAGAGCGGCAGGTCCGAATCCAGATTGGAGAGGATGATGCTCGGCGTTTGCTTGGTGCACCCGCCTTTGAGCAGAAATGAAATCTGCTCGGAGCAAACTTGCTTGCTGCCAACGCTGCTCACGTGGCAGTGTGCACTGATCCATGCGCTAGCGTGGTCATCGTCTGCGTTGCAATCGGCTTCGATGACGATCGCGCGACAGGCATGGTTTTCGGTGATTCGCGCCATCAATTGCGTGTTGTTTTGTAATGAGCTCGGCTCTTCGCTGTAAACGGCAAAATTCATAAGCGATGCACGGCTCATTGCGCCTTCGCCCTCCTGCCATAGTTTTTTCAGCTCCTGGTCAATCCTTCCGATTTCGACTGGAGCGCCTAACGAGTATGTGTCAGCAGTTGCTGGCATAACGGGTTTATAATCTTCTCCATGCGCGACCGTCGCGGGCGAGCAAATCATCGGCTGCTTCCGGTCCCCATGATCCCGCGGGGTAAAAATATAACTCGGGCGCATCTTTTTTTGCGTGCCACGCTTCCTCAATAGGATCGACGAACGCCCAGGCTTCTTCGACTTCATCGCTACGCGCAAAGAGCGTGGCATCGCCGCTCATCGCGTCGAGCAGTAGACGTTCGTACGCTTCGGGACTTGGCTTGCCGAAGGATGTTCCGTAATGGAAATCCATTTTGACCGGCTCGATGCGAAAGCTGGTGCCAGGCACCTTGGCATGAATCCGCAATGAGATTCCTTCGTCGGGCTGAATGCGAATGACGAGCACGTTAAGGTCCCGCAGATCTTTGTTGAACAGCACGGCAGGCGCTTTTTTGAAGTGAATGGAAATTTCAGTCGCCGATTTCGGAAGCCGTTTACCGACTCGCAGGTACACCGGCACGTCAGCCCAGCGCCAGTTGTCGATGGACAAGCGCAATGCGACAAACGTCTCAGTCTGCGAATCCGGATTTACGTTTTGTTCCTGCCGGTAACCGAGAACCGTTTCGCCGTGAATAGTTCCTTTCGTGTATTGGCCGCGCACAACATTGGCCGCGATTTCACTGCGTGACCAGCGATGCAGTGAGCGCACAACTTTCACTTTCTCATCACGGATACTATCGGCGCTCAGGTCTGTTGGCGGTTCCATCGCTACGAGACATAGGAGCTGAATCAGATGATTTTGCACCATGTCGCGCAATGCGCCTGCGTCTTCGTAATAACCGGCCCGGGTCCCGACACCGAGTGTTTCCGCTGCTGTGATCTGTACATTATCGATGTAGTGTGTGTTCCACAGCGGTGAAAAGATCGCGTTGGCGAATCGAAGGACGAGGATGTTCTGCGCGGTTTCCTTGCCGAGGAAATGGTCGATCCGGTAGGTCTGCTCCTCTGTGAAAGAATTGCCCACAGCGCGATTGAGCTCGCGCGCTGAAGCGAGATCAGTGCCGAACGGTTTTTCGATTATGATGCGTGCCCAGCTGCCTTTGCAGGTCTGGTTCAGGCCAGCAGCTTTCAGATTCTTGAGAATCGATTCGAACTGGTCAGGGCCGGCCGCCAGATAAAAGAGACGGTTGCCGCGCGTGCCATGGCTCTTGTCGAGCTCCTCGAGACGTTTGGCCAGTTGCTTGTAACCAGCTTCATCACCAAACTCGCTCCGGTGATAAAAAATAGATTGCGTAAACGCGTTCCAGATTTCGTCGCGCACAGGCTGACGCGAAAACTTGCGCGTGGATTCTTCGATATCACGCCGGAATTCGTCATCGCTTTTGTCGCGCCGAGCGAATCCCACGATGACCACGCCGGGTGGGAGTTCGCCGTCCGCTGCCAGGTTATACAGCGCCGGGACAAGTTTGCGATGCGTGAGATCACCCGTAGCGCCGAAGATTACGATGCTGCATGGCTGCGGGACAGGCCGCGCGGCTAATCCTTCTCGCAGCGGATTGGGTTCGGGTTGATCTGCCGTACGATTCATTCTCACCGCAGATTACGAAGTTTTTGCAGATTGAATAATACGAAATGACGTAAGCGTCCCGTGTAAATCCCGAAAATTCGTTGCAGTGTTCGCTGCGCGTCGACGCAACTAGATTGGCAACGGAAATTTTGCCGTCAGGTCGAGAACTTTTCGGCGCATATTATCAAGCGCCCCTCCGTCGCCACGGTTGTCGAGCGCTTCAGCAACAAGCTCAGCGATCTCGAACATTTCCTCTTCTTTCATGCCGCGTGTCGTCACAGCCGGCGTGCCGACACGAATTCCGCCCGGTTTGAACGGCGAACTCGTGTCGAACGGAATGGCGTTTTTGTTCACGGTGATGCCGGCGCGGTCGAGAACTTCCTGAGCTTCTTTGCCGTTGAGATTCTTCGGGCGAAGATCCACAAGCATTAAATGATTGTCCGTGCCGCCTGAAACGATTCGATAGCCGTGTTTGGTAATTCCGGCTGCGAGCGCCTTAGCGTTTATCACTACTTGCCGTTGGTACTTGCGGAACTGCGGTTGCAGCGCTTCG
>DATARG010000015.1:0-14844 GCA_036264275.1 Candidatus Udaeobacter sp.
TACCGCGACGGAAATGTAATCGCAACAACGCCGAACGATGGTGCGTATGATGATTCTACCGGCACCACCGGTCAGGCTAGCTTCATGTATCAGGTGTGTGACGCTGGAACTCAGACCTGCTCTAACACCGTGACTGTTAATTTCGGACCGTAAGGAACGGAACAACAAAGTCACTTCATGAAAGAAGCCAGTGGTGAGCAGGGTTTTTACCGGCCTAAGTCCTGCCCATACGGGGAAGTCCTTGGCTTCCGGTCCCCGTCGGAGGTGTGGCCTGGCCGGAAGGGCGGTGTCCAGGCCAGTCCGGATATGACCTTCCGGATGCACCCATTCGTTAAGCCACGCCTAACAAAGGCGGTAACAACTGAGTCATACGCGGAGATCTCCTGGGTGGCCGGACGTGCAGGGCTTTGACTTGGCCTTATTCCTGGGGTCAATCTAGCTGGGATATGGGTCGTTTGAGAATTCAGCAAACTAACAGGCAATTGACTAGTTAGGCCATCGGGTGGGCAGGCCCTGGCGCCCTTCCACGAGTCAGTCCAGACCGACAAAGGCTGGTTCCTGGGAAGGATCAGCTATGTAAGGCCTTACTTAGGCCTACATAGATAGGACAAGTCCCTGAAAATCAGCATAAAGGAAGGGGACAAAATCGTAAGATGGCCCATACGGGAGAAAAGACTCCTTCGGACGTGAGCTGAAGTTCCAGTAGTCCACGTCCAGCTGTTCGACCACATCGCGGATGCGGTATCGTGATGGGTTCGCGCATAATGCCTACACGCCTCGTCCCGCACTTTAAGGGCAGATGCCGTGCCGCCCCGAAACCTTCCCGGGGGCAGCACGGCGAGCGATTCGTTACCGCCTGTTGCAGCTAAAGCCGGTCACTGATTCGCTGTTCCACATCCCGCAGGCTCAATCCACATTGTGGCTGAGCTAGCCGCGCCTACTGTATATCCCGAGCCAGGGGCGAGCTTTACCACCACGCTGTACGCTTGGCAGTCCGCTGCTCCTCGCGGATTAGGCAACGTTTTTACCAGGATTGCTCCGTAGCCGGATTGTCCGATGAAGGCGGGGGAGACAAGCGCGACGTAATCAACTCCTGCGATGGCGGTTCCGCCCACCGCGAAGTTAACGAACATTCCAATTCCAGCAGGCGGAGGTGGAGGGTTCATGCTCAGGACGAATGAGCCGGTGTTTCCCCGGGCGACATTCCCGGTGCTATGGATGCTGATCTCCGGGAGTTGTGGCCCACACCCCCCCTGAGGGCACGGCGTCGCCTTGGTAAATGGCGCAAACGCAAGCGCAAACGCCACGGCTATGAATACGATGTTTTGAATTTTCATTGTTTATTTTCCTTTCATTGTTTTGGCCTTCTTTGACTTCTCGCGATTGAGAACTCACTTCTGGCCTTTCACTTGAGGTAGTGCGTAGAATCCCGCGCGAGGTTACGAGGAAAGCTGTTGCAAGGCGGCAGCGTTGGCTGCAACCGGCTTTCCCAACGTGCAGGCCACAACCTGCTACCAAAGCTGCGACTTCGGAGAAATCGACTCGGCTGCGGGAGCTAAGATCCGGGCAAAAATTTGCGCCGAATCATGGCTGCTTATCCTCGCAAAGTTTTTGGAAAACGGGATCGCTGCGTAGTGGATCCCAGAGCGGATCGAGTCTAAGAAGTGCCGGTGTAAGAGGTGTCCCGTAAATCCCACCAGGATACGGTGTCTGTAACAACTGGGTCAGAGTTGGGACCACGTGGCTATTCTCGCCGAACATCGTTTGAATTACCGCTAGGTTCTCTTCCCAGCTAGGTCCGGACACTGGATCTTTAGCACGTGGCCCAAGCATGATTGCATGTTGCGCTTCCCTGAGGGCCGACTCCTTTTCTCCCATCGCAGCATAGGCTTGAGACAGGCCTTCCACGATGAAGGCAGCCTCCGATTGATCTCTATAAAGCTGCTCGAGCGCATTGCGTGCCTCTTCAGCGGTAATCTTTGCCCCATCTGTATCGCCAGCGAGGCGCTGCATTAAAGCAAGATCCACTTGTCCATCGGCCTTGGCGTACTGAGAATCATAATGAAATTGAACCAGTCGGGCTTGCAGTAACTAAACGGCTTCACTGTAATTTCGTTCAAGTCTCAACTGAACGGTCTTGATACGAAGGCAAACGGGGAAGAAGTCTCCTTTATTCCAGATAGGCATCTAGCGGCTTGTTGCAGGTTACTTTCACCCTGATAAATGCTGGCTTTACCCGCCAGAGCATCCGGGTCGTCTGGCTCAAGATCCAGTACTCGATCATAGTTACGGCCACCGCTTGGACCATGAACCCCCGGCATGTTGACTCAGGGACACGCGGAGTTGTCCCCTAATTTTTCAGAGCCAACTAGCACGGTCGAGTACGAATAGCCCGCTTGAGAGTGCGATGAAAAAACTGCGGCGAAACGCGCGCTCGACTGGGTGAGTCGCAGTTCTTTCACGGTTGTGGCGAAACTCACAATCGCCGCTTTGAATGTTCGTGCAGTGAAAATTGGACGTTGGACATTCAGTGTTGGATGTTCGCGCATTAGCACGCATTAGGCCTGTAGCTCAGCGGTTAGAGCAGCCTCGCACGCTTTCGGGTTGGTCATCAGCGATTCGCATGATTAAATGTGTGAAGAAAATGGGCCTGTAGCTCAGCGGTTAGAGCAGGGGACTCATAATCCCTTGGTCCCAGGTTCGAATCCTGGCGGGCCCATTTTAATTCCTTCGATTTTGGACGGCCGATTTGCAATTGTCGGTCCTGTGCGACGCATCGGACGTTTTGCGTTGATCGTTTTTGAGATCGCGTTTCTCAGCGCGCTGATTCTGGCGACGCGCTGCGCGAATTATCAGGACGTCTTTGTCGCCGGGAATGTTTACTTCGCCGATGCAGATTGTTATGCGCGCATGACGCGTGCGGAGATGGTCAGGGAAAAGCCGGGCACGATTATCCGGCATCATGCGTTTGAGAATTTTCCGCAAGGGACAACACCGCACACGACTGCAACGCTGGACTATCTCATTGTTGGATTGTCGGTTTTGCTAAATCCGTTCACGACGCATGCACTGGATCTGGCGGGCGCGTTTGTTTCGCCGGTGCTGGCGTTACTTGGAGGCTGGTTTCTGTGGTGGTGGTCACGCCGAATGAAATTCCGGTATCGCTGGCCAATGCTCATTTTGTATGTGCTCAGCCCTATCCTGGTTCACGGCACGGAGCTTGGCAGGCCTGATCATCAATCGCTGCTGATCCTGCTGGTCGCGGTCGCGATTTGCGCAGGCTGGACTTCTCAAACGGTGCAAACGGCCAAGGCACCCAGCGCATGGCAGCTAACGAGCCTTGCCGCCTGGGCTCTGGCGATTTGGGTGTCGGCTTATGAGCCGCTTGTGATGTTTTTGATACTAACGGCCACCTGCCTTGCGATGAATCGCGGCGGGACTTTCACGCGTAATCGTCGCGCAGGATGGCTTTTGTTCGCAGCGATAATCGCAATCGCATTCGCATTCGAGCGACGTGTTCCGTCGTTCGCTGTCTTTCGGCCCGATGGGCATTTTAAAGAATGGGCGAATACAATCGGAGAACTCGCGCACGTTTGGCCGATGAACCCAGTCTGGTTGAGCTGGTGCGGATACTTACTTTTGTTTACGCCGGTTTTGATATGGATGAGTATCAGATCGCCCGGAAACGGCGCGCCCCGGGGTCGCGACCTACCGTTGTACGTGCTTCTCGTCGCGGCCTATTTCCTCACCCTCTGGCAAGCGCGCTGGGGATACTTTTTTGTTTTGATTTTTGCGCTCGCGCTTCCGTCGCTGCTTGCGCCAATCAAATCGGGCGCCGCGGTTTGGATTACAGTCGTGTTGTCGAGTTTTCCGATTTTGCGCGACTGGGATCAGCGGCTTTGGCCGAATGAAGCGCAGACCGCGCGCCGGATGGAACGACGCATTGAATCGGTGCAGATTCGCGATCTTGCCGTCAATTTGCGATCGCCAGGGGTGCATCCGTTTCTTGCACCGTGGTGGCTCTCGCCGTCGATCGCGTATTGGTCCGGGCAGCCCGGAGTGGCGGGAAGCTCACACGAAAGCCTTCCAGGCATTGAGGAGAGCGCCCGATTTTTTCTTTCCATGAATTTGCAAGAGGAGCGCGAAATTCTTGAGAAATGCGATGCGGCCTGGGTTTTTTCTTACGATTCCGACCGTGTAGCGCAAAATTCCGCGGCCATCCTGAATGAGCCACTTCCTTCCCGACCGCTCTGTCGCGCTTTAGATCGGACGCCCAGCCGGGCGCCTCCATTCCTGATTTTTTACGCGCAGAACCCAACAGGCAAACTCTACCGAGTGGTTGTTGAACCATGATGCGTTAAAAAACTTTTCACTCAGAAAATAGAATCCGTTGACAGGCATCCGTGAGTGTCACATTACTACCAGATGCTCAAAAGATTCGTCTCGCAAAAGCCGGCACCCCCGATTCGAGAAGAACCCCGGAACCCGGTTCCAGATGAAAACCAGCATTTTGCGAGTCGTGCAGAGGCACCACCAAAACCAACCATAATCGATAATCCAAATCCAAAACCTAATCCTATGGCAGACCACGGAGGCAAAGACATCCTCTCGAGCGATGTCGAAATCAAAGGCTCGATCAAGTTCCAAAAAGAACTGCTCATTGATGGCAAAGTCGAAGGCGACATCAACTCTGACGGCGTTTTGACAGTCGGTGAAAACGCTGAGATTCGGGGTGAGATCAAGACCAAATCGATCACCGTCTATGGCAAAGTGCACGGCAATATCACAGTTGCCGAGCGCTGCGAGCTAAAATCTAAATGTATATTGCAGGGAGATCTAAAAGCAGCGCGTCTTGTGATTGAAGAAGGGGCAACATTTATCGGGAAATCCGAAGTTACAACCGGAGCCGTTTCCGCAAAGGCTTCGCCGCGCCCTGAAGTTGTGCGGTCCAGCGAGCCGATCAAGGCGGCATTCGGAGTGCGAGCGTAAAAGAAAGGTTTCGGCAAGCATACAGTGGCCAGTCCATCGCCTGTAAAAGTCAGTGCGGAATGTCCGCACTGCGGCTTCAAGCAGATGGAATACGCGGCGGCAAAGAGTTCGATTTGCCGTCAGTGCGGGCGTTCTTTCACTCCGTTCGCACCAAAGCCTGGGCTAAAACTGCGGACGGCAGAAGAAGCGCCCGTGCCGGAAACTTCTCCGTCTATCTTTGGAAAACTCGAGGATTTTTGGAAGCGGCAAACCAGTTCGGTCGTCGAGTGTTTCGAATGTAAACGCAAACAGCAGGTTTCTGGCGCCGCGACATCGACAATTTGTCCGTGTTGCAGCACGCATATTGATCTGCGCGATTACAAAATCACCAGCGGTTTCAGTCGAAGCATCCGGACCCGCGGTAACGTGCATCTTTCCGGTAAAGGCGATCTCGGTAGCAGTAGCGTTGAGTGCCAATCTGCTTTGATTGAAGGCAGGCTGCGCGGCAATCTGCATTGCGATACGGCGACGGTTAACTTCTCAGGAAAAATCCCCGGCCGGATTAGCGCCCGGCTCGTAATTGTTGAGCGCAAAGCTGACATTCACTGTTTTCGGACAGTCCGCGCGGAGCACGTCGAAATCAAAGGCAGGATGTCTGGGGAAATTATAGCTCAATCTGTGACAGTCCATCGAAAGGGTTCACTGGAAGGCGATGTTACTGCTCGAGCGATCAGCGTGGAGAAAGGCGGGGTGTTTTCCGGCCAACTCGCCATCGGGCAGATCGGGTTGTCACAAGGAGAATTGCTCGCAGAACAAAAGCCGACTGCTTCCCCGCCGGCGGAATCCAGTTTTCCGGATGCGGCAGCGCGGCCGTTGCCGGCCACATAGCAAGAATCAGCTTTCATGCGAAGACTGCATCCGCGCAGTCCTTACCAGAAACTCGGCGGTTATGTCCATCTGCCGCGCTTGATTGATAAGGCGAGGCTGCACTGCAAAGGTTTACTCGACGGTTACAACTACAAGAGTGTCGGGTTCGACAAGCATTTACTGGCGTTTCTAAAAATCGACGGTGACGCATTTGAAGAAATCGCGAACAAACTGGACGATGATCAGGCAATTCTCGCCTGGGTGCAGAAAAATGGGGAGCAACATTCGCCCGAAACCATAGAACAATGGAACGAGGCGATGATATCACGCCATCCCGATACCGCTGCTAAAAGGGCGCGCTTCCTGCATTTCCTCAAAGAAGCCGGCGGCGGCAGCCGTAAAGATATTCGAACCTATTTCGATCTGATTGAGTTCGACGAAGGAAGGCTGAAATAAAGAGCGTAATCCGTTTTACGTCCACATCGTTACACCGGCGTAACACGATTCTACGTTTTAAGGATTTAACGTTTCAACGAGCCGAACCCAGGATGCGGTCCGCGTTCTGGAGCGTTTCTTTGCTTCCGATGTCGAGCCATTGACCTTTGATCTGGAAGGTCTTCACCGGTTTGCGGGTGTACAGCCACTGTACAAAGCGGCCAGGCTGATCCGCATTATTTCCGGTAGTCAGGTACGTTGTCAAAAGCGAAAGGACCGCAGGCGAATAATAGTATAAGGCGATCGCGGCGAGTGTTCCCTGCGGCTTTTTTGGTTTTTCCTCAAACCGGGTGATGGTTCCTTCGGCATTAACGGTCACGTTACCGTACTTCTTGATCGCTTCGGTGTCGCCAACGTCGTAAACCGCAACGGTGACTTCGGTGTTCCTCGCGTTCGCCACGAAATCTGCGAGCGAATTGGTGAACAGATTGTCGCCGGCGGCGATTAAAAGGTTGCTCTCGGAAAGATTCTCGTGTGTGACGACGAAATTGATGTCTCCAATCGCGCCCAATTTGTCGTCATCGCTCGTCGAACCGTCACTAATGATTTTGAACTTAAATGAGGGATGGCGTTTTTGATAGCTCTCACTCCACGTCTGAAAGTCCGCTGCAAATTTGTCGTTGGTCACAATGTAAATCGTCTCCAGATCAGGAATGCCAGAGAGATTATCCACCAGCCATTCGATAATCGGTTTGCTGCCGACTACTAACAGCGGTTTCGCTTTGTTCAGGGTCAGTGGGTAAAGGCGGGTTGCGTATCCCGCAGCGAGAATCAGAACGTTCATGAGACCAAAAGAATTCGCAGCAAAACAGAAACGCGCTTGTGTTTTCTCTCTACGGTTTTGCCGTGCCGCGCAGAATCGTCTCTTTCAAACGTTGCTGAACGCTCGGGATCCGCTGCGACTCGGTGATCTTCGCATGGCTGGAGCCATCCACCACGTACAGTGTGTCGATCGCCCCACCAGCCTGGGTGTTAATTCGAGAAAGAGGCACCAAAACATTTTCGCGATCGAGGCAGCTCAGCACGTCATAAAGCAGGCCAATTCGGTCCGGGGCTTGAAACTCGACGAGTGTGTAAGTCGGATGCGTTTTGTTGTCGATCGTGATACGAGTTGGAAATTCAATTCCCACAGCGGCGCGAGGGCTTGAGCGCTTTGCTTTGTCGATCGATGGGGCGAAGTCGAAGCTCTCGTCCTCGAGTGCTCGGCGCAACGTTTGCTCTACAAGCTCGAAATCGCGCGGATTGGAAACGGGCTGCGCTTTCGTGTCGCAGACGCGGAAAACGCCTAGCACCGTGTTGTCGCCGCGCGGAAAAACATCAGCACTTAAAATGTTCAACGGCACGACGGAAAATGAGCCTGCCACCTTTGCCAGGAGCCGTTCGCGCTCCCACGTGCAGAACGTCATCACCGTGTGTCCTTGCTCGGGAAC
The DNA here is from genome assembly GCA_036264275.1 of Candidatus Udaeobacter sp. Lineage (GTDB taxonomy): Bacteria > Verrucomicrobiota > Verrucomicrobiia > Chthoniobacterales > UBA10450 > Udaeobacter. The sequence goes on from DATARG010000015.1 coordinate 7,761, forward strand.
GATCTTCCATTTTACGGCCGGAACGAGCGGAAACTCTGTTGCGATCGAAACGCTCTCCAGAAAAGAGCGGAACAACTTCACGTGCTCGGTAATTTCCCTCACGCCGGTCGCGCGGAAATAATGATCAGGCATACATTCGAAATGCGCTTCAATTTCCTCCGCGTAGTCCGGTGAAAGATTTCCCGCGACAGAAGCGCGCAGGCTCTCGCGCGCGATTCTGGTTTGTTCGTAATAAGACTTTCGATCAGCGAGGTAACGCGAGCTCTGGTGAAACAATTGCCACACGAGCGATTCCTTCCAATCGGACCACGCGTCGGCGCTTGTGCCCTGCCCATCAGCGAGCGTAAGCAGCATGAGCGCGTCCAGGTTTCTCTGGTCTTTCACGATTTCTGCAAATTCCATCACTGTTGGGGGGTCATCGAGGTTCCGTTGCTGCGCCATGGTGGACAGCGTGAGGTGATGATCGACGAGTCGAATCAACGATTTCCGCTGCTCGGGAGACAATTGCAGGCGAGACGCGACGCGCTGAGCGAACAGCGCGCTGGCTTCTGAGTGTGGCCGGCCCACCGCCTTGCCGCTGTCGTGCAGGAGAAGTGCGAGATAAAGAACCAGTGGGTCCGCGAGTTGCTCGAACAATTTACGATAATGAATTAGCTTCGGATCACCGGTCGTCGCCAAAGCGTCAAGTTTGTCGATGCACACGAGCGTGTGCTCGTCGGCAGTATATCGATGCAAAAACTCGTGCTGCACGAGGCAGGTGAGTTGGCCGAATTCGGGAATGTACCTGCCAAGAAAATCCACTCGATGCATCATCCGAAGGATGCGCCCCACTCTGCCTTTCTGGGACAAGATCGAAGTGAAGATTGCACGCGGCCCGCGCGCATACTGATATGTTCGGGTTACATGGCGCAGACTTCTGCTTAACAAGTCTTCCAGTTCCGGGCTGAGATCGAGGGTCCGTTCCTGCGCCAGTTGGAATGCGCGCATCATCTGCTCGGGGTCGTTACGAAAAATATCGCGCTTTGCCGGGTGCAGTTGTTTGTTTCGAACAAAAAAGAAATCACCAATCGGAGTCTTGTGACCTCGTGTTAAGGGAAGAAAACTGAAAAGAACGCGCGTTTTGCTCGTGACGTGCCCGCTCACGAACTGTTCCGTAATTCGCTCCGTCACCCGCAGAATATTTCGCGTGTGATGATAGCAATCGCGCATGAGCGTCTCGCTACTAAGCTGGCCTCTACGAGGCGAATACCCGAGCCGCGTTGCGACTTGTTCCTGCAAATTCATGTGCAATACGTCGGTGGCGCGCCCTGTCGCGTAATGCAAGTCTGTGCGCAACCGCAGAAGAAAATCGTACGCACGCTCGATTCGGCGCTGGTCGCTTTCGCTCAACCAGTCTTTGCCGACGAGTTGGTTTGTGCTCAACGAACCCTCTTTGAAATAGGTGATCCAAAGCAGGTTCTGATAGTCGCGCAGTCCGCCACAGCCGCTCTTCAGGTTTGGCTCTTGCAGATAAACGCTGTCGCCGAATTTTTTGTGTCGGGCTACTTGGTCCTCCATCCGCAGCTCGACATAGTCCCGTTCGTGTCCGATAACGCATTTAGAACGAAATTGTTTTCGAAATTCTTTCGCCAGCTCGTTATTACCGGCGAGGAACCGCGCCTCTAGCATGGCAGTCTTTGTGTGCATGTCGCTGTTCGCTTGGGCAATGGCTTCTTTAATCGAACGCGTAGAGTGTCCAACTTTGAATCCGCTGTCCCATAACAGGTACAGGACTTGGTTTACCATTTCCTCGAGGTGCGGCGAAGCTTCTGCGCGCTGCTGATGCAAAAGCATAACGTCAACGTCGCTAAACGGATTGAGCTCGCCGCGGCCATATCCGCCAAGAGCAATAAGGGCTAGCGGCAGCTCAGCTTCGCCATTTCCACGAGCCGCGGCGGCCGATGCGGCGCCGAAGACGTATCGCAACAAAACATCAACTAGTTCCGCTCGACGCGCGCATATCTCCCGTCCGCCTCCACCAGCTTGGTGCCGCAGGCGCAGCCGATGCTCTTCAACTTTCAGAAATTTTTTGTAGAGCGGGAGGACTTCGGTCGGACGCCTTGTGCCTGTGGACGCAAGGCGGCTTTCGGCATGCGCCAAGACTTTCTCCAGATCTCGAGATGCTTTCATCGCCTCTTGTGTTGCCGACCAATTTAGATCGCAAATTCAAAAGCCAAAATCTGCGCGCGGCGAGAAACACCGACCGACACGTGCCGACCTGCGCGTTGTGAGCTACGTCAGTATTTAAGGAATGAAGTGACCGGCGTTGGTTCGAGTCGCTTTCGGCCTTTGAGGAATTCCAACTCAATCAAAAACTGCGCCTCGACCAGATTACCACCGGTGTTTCGGATAAGGACCGCCGCGGCCGCCGAAGTTCCACCCGTCGCGAGCAGATCATCCACCAACACAACGCGCTCGCCTTTGCTTATGGCGTCTGTGTGCATTTCCATTTCCGCCTCCCCGTACTCCAGCGAGTACTTCGCGGTGTCAGTCGTGTAGGGGAGTTTGCCGCGTTTCCGGATCGGAACAAAGCCGAGGCCAAGTTCGTACGCCACAGCCGATCCGAATAGAAAGCCGCGTGCATCAATGCCGACGATCTTGTGGACGGTCTTGGCGCGGCACCGCTCCACGAACAGATCAATCGACGCTCGGAATAAAACAGGATCGTTCAATACCGGCGTGATGTCTTTGAATACGATGCCTTTCTTCGGAAAATCGGGCACATCGCGCACGGCGGTGCGGAGTCTTTCTATGATTTCAGAAGCCATTGGCGCGAACGCTAGCGGGGTGTGGCCGAACGTCAATCGGCGTCGCTATCGCAACCGCGCGCATGAATGATTCCAGAGCAAATATTGAGAAAGTGGCCGGTACGCTCTTGTCCTCCAACGAGTGGAAGTCCCACGCCGGTAACAACGAGTTGCAACTATGCAGAATTGCCAAGTTGAGACGGCAATCTACAATTAGCTGTCCCAGTGGATCGGTATTTCCTCATTGCTTCGACATTCTGTTTTCTCGCCGCGGTTGTGCACACGGTCATCGAGTTGCGTGCGAAACTGTTTCGGCCTCTGCGATTCAATTTCTTCGCAATCGGACTAGGTTTTGTTTTTCAGACAGCGTTCTTGTGGATTCGAGGCCAGGAGTTGGGACGATGTCCAATCACTAATTTGTTTGAGGTTTTTGCGTTTCTCGCCTGGTCAGTGGCGTTAGTCTACATGCTGGTAGGGCCGGCATATCGGCTTTCGTTAATGGGGGCATTCACTGCGCCGCTCGTGTTGTTGTTGCAAGGTTTCGCTTTGATCGCGCCGATCGATACCGGGCACTCGCCAACTGTCCCGGCGAATTCCTGGCTTGAATTTCACGCATCGATGTCGCTCGTGGCTTATGGTGTGTTCGCGCTCGCCTGTATTGCCGGCGTGATGTATCTGCTGCAGGAGCGCCAGCTGAAGACGCACCATTTGCATTCGATTTTTTATCACTTGCCTCCGCTGACCAATTTGTTTGCTGTGATCACGCGCCTGCTGTGGTGGGGTTTTGCGCTTTACACTATCGGTATCGTGAGTGGTTTTTTTACAGGTCACCCGTTACCGCGAATTCAAGTCGTGGCTGCGATTGCATTGTGGTTGCTTTACGCCGCAATCTTGCAGGCCCGTCATCTTGGGTGGCTCGCGCCAAAGCGTGTCGCCGCGTTGTGCATTCTTGGTTTCAGCGCTGCCTTGGCGCTCCTATGGGGAATCACATTCACGGCCGAGCTGCATCACGTGCCATGAACCTGGTTTGTGTCGGATTGAGCCATCACACCGTGAACGTGGCGACCCGGGAGCAGTTCGCGGGGAACGCCACACCTGAATTCATCGCGCGGCAAGCCGGCTGTGCCGAAGCGTTGCTGCTGACGACATGCAATCGGGTGGAGGTCTACGCAGTTTCGAACAAGAGGATTTCGACTGACGAAATTGCGCGTTGCCTCATGACTCAGACAAATCGCGACCCGCACAATTGCGCTCCGCCATTGTATCGCTACGAGGACAACAAGTGCGTCCAGCATCTCTTTCGGGTCGCATCGGGACTCGATTCGATGGTCGTCGGCGAAAGCGAGATATTCGGACAGGCAAAGAAAGCATACGAATCGGCCAGAACAGCCGGATCAGTGGGTCCGTATTTGCATCGCTTATTTCAACGCGCATTTAGAGTGGCAAAACAGGTGCGCACGCATACAGACATTGCGCGCGGTGCGGTGTCCGTCGGTTCCGTGGCTGTCGAATTAGCTCAACGAATTTTCGGCAAACTGAGCGAGTGCAAAGTGCTTGTACTCGGCGCGGGTGAGACTAGCGAGCGCACTACACGCGCTCTTGTTTCGCGTGGTGTCACTGATCTTAGGCTAAGTAATCGTTCACTGGATCGTGCGCGCGAGCTGGCACAGGCCGTAGGCGGCCATGCGGTGCCGTTCAACGATTGGGTAGCTCAATGTCGGGAGATCGATATTTTGCTCACGTCAACGGCCTCGGAAACGCCATTGCTAACAGCCGAGATACTCGCACCGATGTTGCGCGAGCGTTTGGATCGTCCCCTCTTCGTGATCGACATTGCTGTACCGCGCGACGTTGATCCCAGTGTAAATGAACTGGAAGGCGTTTATCTTTACGACATTGATTCCATACGCTCTGTTGCCGAACAATCGCTTGCCCTGCGTCAGCAGCAGGTCTCAGCCGCCGAAGCGATCATTGCCGATCATGTTACCGACTTCGTCGATTCGATCTCGCGAGGATTGAACCGTCTCTCGCAGGGCGCCGAGCATTCTTCCCTCGGCGAAAATCCGCTTCGCGCGTCCGGGCTGTAAGAGGAGCTGACATCTTCCCCTGCACAGTATCGCACGTTACATTCTCGCGATGGTTGCGAAGATTGCTCTTGGCGCACGCGGCAGCGAGCTTGCGCGGACGCAGGCTCTGCTGGTTGAGATGGCGATTCAAACCAAACATCCGAACGTCGAAATCGAGACCAAAGTCATCGTGACACGCGGCGATGATGCCGAAATTGTAGACCTCCATGCTGGCCGAAAGGGATTGTTCACGGCGGAAATCGAACGAGCGCTTGTAGCTGGCGAAATGGATATCGCAGTCCATAGCGCGAAGGACCTGCCGAGTGAAACCGGCGCACAAATCGCGGCCGTTCTTCCACGCGCGCCAGTCAATGACGTGTTAATTTCCAAACACTCCGGCGGTCTGGCTTCTCTCCCCCATGGCGCGACAGTCGCTACCGGCAGCGTTCGAAGGCAACGTCAGCTGCACTGGAAACGCGCAGACCTCAGGATCGTTGATCTCCGCGGCAACGTACCAACCCGTTTGCGGAAACTCGCCGAGAATGAATGGGACGGCATTGTGTTAGCTCGCGCGGGATTAGAGCGCCTGGGCTTTTCCACAACCCAAACCGAAATCGGCTGGGAAGATCGGCAATTCTTTGTTGAGATTCTTCCCTGCGAAATCTTTGTGGCAGCGGGTGGGCAGGGAATTATTGCTCTTCAAATTCGCGCTGACGATCAAAGGACGAAAGCGTTGCTCGAATCGGTGGGCGATCACGAAACGTTGCTTTGTCTGCAGGCCGAGCGAGAATTTCTAAGTCAGCTGCACGCTGATTGCAATTTTCCAGTCGGCGTACATACGACCATCACCAACGGAAAGATGAAAATGCGCGCGCAGGTGTTCGAAGGTGAATCTTTGGCACCGCGACAAGCTGAAGTCGAGGGCGCTCCCGACGAAGCTGACCAATTAGCAGCAGAATTGTTGCGAAAAATCGAGCAAAGCTGAGAGCATGAGCAAGAGCGAAAACAAAAGTGGAAAAGTATACTTAGTTGGAGCAGGACCCGGAGATCTGGGTCTCGTGACCTTGCGTGCAAAGGAATGCATCGAGAATGCGGATGTCATCGTTTACGATCACCTGGCAAATCCCGCTGCACTCGGCTGGGCTCGGGACGACGCCGAAGTCATCTATTCCGGCAAACAACCGGGCGAAAGCCAGACCCAGCAAGAAATCAATGCGCTGCTGATCGATAAAGCGCGCGAAGGAAAGCAGGTCGTTCGATTAAAAGGCGGCGATCCGTTTGTATTCGGGCGAGGCGCCGAAGAGGCGCAGGAAATCGCCAGTGCGGGAATTCCATTTGAAATTGTGCCGGGAATTACCTCGGCAATAGCAGGACCGGCGTATGCCGGGATCCCAATAACGCACCGCGCGCATAACTCGCACGTGACATTCTTCACCGGCCACGAAGATCCAACCAAAACGGAAAGCGCAATCGATTACGCAGCGTTGGCGAAACTTGGTGGCACACAAGTAATGCTGATGGGCGTCGAGCGGCTCGCAGCCGTCACAAGCGAAATGCTGGAGCACGGCGTGCGCAGCGATTTGCCAGTGGCATTGGTTCGTTGGGGCACAACGGGCCAACAGGAGACACTCACGGGGACACTTTCGGATATCGCTCAAAAAGGCAAGGCGAGCAGTTTTGAAGCGCCGGCAGTAGCGGTATTTGGCGACGTCGTAGCGTTGCGCGAAACGCTAAATTGGTATGAGAAGCGCCCGCTCCAGGGGAAAAGAATTGTCGTCACTCGAACAAGAAAACAGGCAAGTATCTTGAGCAATAAACTGCGCGCCCTTGGCGCCCATGTCATCGAGTTGCCCACGATCCGAATCGAGCCGCCGAGCAATTTGCGTGAGTTCGCTGAACTTGTGCAGGACGCGCACACTTACAATTGGATCGTGTTCACGAGCGCGAACGGCGTCCAAGCGTTCTTCGATATCTTCTTCAAGCTTTACGATGATGCCCGTGAAATCGGCGGAGTACGCCTCGCTGCGATTGGGCCGGCCACGGCGCAACGTGTGAAAGATTTTCACCTGCATGTCGATGTTCAGCCGGAAGAATTCATCGCCGAAGCGGTCGTGCGCGAATTCAAGAAACTGGGAAGCATCGAAAACGAGCGCATCCTTGTGGTGCGCGCTGAGAAAGCGCGCGACGTCTTACCCAAAGAACTCTCGGCCGCAGGAGCAATCGTGGACGAAG
>DATARG010000040.1:0-3423 GCA_036264275.1 Candidatus Udaeobacter sp.
GCTGCTTTTCGTGCTTAACGGGTAATCCCACCAACCACCGCCGATGAACGCACCGAACGCGATCAGTGCAGTCACAGCCGGACCTGCTAGGGCAATGACCAGTTCCTGGACCGGCTCGTCTGGAATGCGTTCCAAGCGCGCTACGCCGCCGATGGGCAGCAACGTGATGTCAGGCGTCTTGATTCCAAAAGCTTTCCCTGCCAAAGCGTGCCCGAACTCGTGCAATACGACGCATGTAAAGAGTAACAGAATGAACAAGACGCCGCCGATGGCTGCAGACGAACCGCCCTGCGTATAATACGCGAATGCGATCCATGCGATCAGCAGCAGAAAGGTGATGTGAATCCGTAATTGGATTCCCGCAACACGAAGGATTGGAATCGACCAGCCCATGCCAATTAGTGTCCTCTTTGATTAAATCGCGCGCCAGCGCTGTTTCACAGTTCAATTGAAACAATGCAGCTTTTTGACGTTGCAATCGTCGGCGGCGGGCCGGCCGGATCGAGCTGCGCCGCGTTTTGCGCCGTGGCCGGCTTGCGAACGCTCGTGCTCGACCGCGAAAAATTTCCCCGCGAGAAAGTGTGCGGGGACTGTCTGAATCCGTCGTGCTGGTCTGTCTTGGAGCGGCTCGCGCTCGCGGAGCGGGTGCGGGATTTGCCACATTCGAGACTAGGTTGGGTCAAGTTCATCGCGATCGACGGGCGTGAGGTGAGCGTTGATCTTCCGTCGGGCGCCGGTTGCGGGATTTCCGTGAAGCGCAGTCTCTTTGATGATCTGCTTATAAGACGCGCTCGCGAGGTCGGCGCAGATGTTCAGGAGAAAACCACCGTGATCAGTTTAGACAGAAACGAACACTGGAACATCGAAACGGCTTCCGCTGAACCTTTTCACGCGCGCCTATTAATCGGCGCAGATGGACGCAACTCTACGGTAGCGCATTTGCGCAATTTGCTGCCGGCCCTGGAACGTGAGCGCGTAGCGCTGCAAGCGCACGTGCCGCGGCCGCGTAATTTTGGCGATCGCATCGTTCTGCAATTTCTACCTGAAGGCTATTCGGGCCAGGCTCCAGTAAATGAGACTGAGTTGAATCTTTGTCTTGTCGGGACGCCGCCGACGATTTCCAGGCTACGAAAATGGGCAGAGGGCCAATTTGGTCTGCCTTCGAATCAGGCGTGGCGGACGATTACCCCGTTGACCCGTTCGCCAGTGGCATCCGCTCATCAAAATCTATTTTTCATCGGGGACGCAGCTCGTGTGGTTGAGCCGTTCACCGGAGAAGGAATTTACTACGCCCTGCGCTCGGGCGAACTAGCCGCAACCGCGATCGCGGAAATTTTTCGCGGCAATAATCGAAAGACGGTGTTGCGCAAATTTGGTCGCGCTTACGCCGAAATGTACCGAGGTCGTTTATGGATTAATCGCCTCTCGCGCGTCGCGGTGTTGCGGCCGCGACTCGGCTCGTTCTTCATTCACATTGCTCGAATTAATCCGTGGATATTGAAATTGCTGACGGGAAAAATTGTTTCGGCTAATAGGTAGGGGCGATTGACCTCACTCGTCCATGGGCGGTTCAGGTGAACCGCCCCTACCGAATTGCCTCGCGGCTTTCACGGTATTCGCCATTAGCATCGCGATCGTCATTGGGCCAACGCCGCCTGGGACAGGTGTAATCGCGCTCGCTTTTTTCGAGACTTCGTCAAAGGCAACGTCGCCCACTAACCTGTAGCCGCGCTCGCTTCCGACGTCTTCGACTCGATTAATTCCCACGTCAATTACCACCGCGTCTTCGCGTACGTGTTCGGCTTTTAGAAATTCTGCGCGTCCAATCGCTGCAACAACAATATCAGCGGAACGGGTTATCTGTTCGAGGTTGCAGCTGCGCGAATGCACAACCGTGACGGTAGCGTTGCCGTTTCTATTTTTTTGCATGAGCAGCAGCGCCAAAGGTTTGCCGACGATCATGCTGCGACCGAGGACTACAACGTGGGCGCCATTGATCTCGATGGCGCTATCCAGAAGCAAACGTTGCACACCGAGCGGGGTGCACGGCACAAATCCGCTCGTGTCTTCAAGCACGAGCTTGGCAACATTTTCCGGATGAAATCCGTCCACGTCTTTCCGCGGATCCAGCGCGCGCACGATTGCCGCTTCGTCGATCTGCTCAGGTGGCGGCGACTGGACAAGAATGCCGTGAATGGTCGGATCGCCGTTCAATTGCTCGATGCGTGCAAGCAGTTCGCTTTGGGTGGTTGAAGCGGGCAGCTCCAGTTTTACTGAGTGCAAGGCAAGCTCGCGGCACATTTTGTCTTTCGAACGCACATAAGCGCGGGAAGCCGGATTATCTCCAACGAGAACTACGGCAAGACCTGGCGTTACGCCCTTTGCTTTCATTTCTGTAATCTCATTGCGAAGCTCAGCGTAAACTTTTTCCGCAACAGCGCGGCCATCGATAAGTTTTGCCATAGGTGAAGCGCAACCGTGCCTGCGAGTACGAGACACGCAAGTGACCTTTGCTGTAGTCGCGTCCCTGTGGAACGCGCAATGGCGTGCAGATAATCTCACCGCCACGCTTCCCACAGGGAGGCGACTACACCAGCACGCGCTCAGCGCATCTCAACCATTGACATCATCACGTCCTGTACAAGCAGGCGTTGGGCCTCAAATTCCTCAGGCGTACCAGTCGGGTTAACGTGATGCGGCCGACTGATAAAGACGCGGACTTTGGAGAAGGGTTGCGGGATGATGAAGCGATCCCAGCTTCCAAGGCGCCAATAGCGTGAATACTCCAGACTCATTGGCAAAACCGACGCACCTGATTTCTGCGCGAGAAAAATTATTCCGGGACCAAGTTCGTAAACCGGCCCCCGTGGACCGTCGGGTGTGATGACCACGTCGCGGCCTGACGCTAGCTCCTCCGTAAGCTGAAGGATTGCGCTCGCCCCCAAGCGCGAGCTGGAGCCGCGAATCACAGCGTAGCCAAAACGGCGAATGGCATCCGTCAGCAAATCGCCATCGCGGCTAGCGCTGATTAGCGCCGCGCCACGACGATTCGGAAAAAACAGTCGCAAGACTAAGGGGAAAATCAGCAATCGATTGTGCCAGAGCGCACCGATGTAATTTTCCGTTACCGGCTTGCCAACGATGCCCGCTCGATCCTCAACGTCGTAACGCAGCGTACGCTCCCAGACACGTAACAAACAAACTCCAAACGCGATTAGCCATCGCGCAAGCCAGCCTTCGATCTTCAATTTTTCTTGCGCGACGTTTTCGCCGACCTCTTTTCTTGACCCCAACGGTATGTACCAGAACTGGACAATCCGATTTGGTCGAGGATGCGCCAAACGACTGTGTCGACGACGGCGATGAGGGACTTTGGACGACTGTAGAAGGAAGGAATCGCCGGAAGAACAATCGCGCCAGCCT
>DATARG010000058.1:0-1664 GCA_036264275.1 Candidatus Udaeobacter sp.
GGTCATGTATGAAATCGTGCGTCAACGCCGCGCGAAAAACAGTGCACCGAAAAACAAAGAGGTCTCGTCGGCTAAAAAATGAAGTTCCGATTGCTGTTCCTCTGTTTCCTCTTTGCCTCTGTGATGAATGCTTTTTCTATCGATCGTGAAGCCTTCACCTTCACGAACTACGATCTCAACATTCGCATCGAGCCCGGGCAGCAGCGGTTTGCGGCTCGAGGCAAAATCACGCTGCGAAACGAATCGGCAATGCCGCAGAAGATCGCCATCTTGCAAATCTCTTCATCCCTTGACTGGCGTTCCATCAAGGCTGCCGGCAAGCCGCTGCAATTTGTCGCGCAACCTTACACTTCGGACGTCGATCACACGGGAGCATTCTCCGAAGCTGTTGTGACTTTGCCCGAAGCGGTCGCGCCCCATGGCAGCGTCGATCTGGAGATCGCCTATGAAGGCGTAATCGTACTCGACGCAACGCGGCACACGCGCATTGGCACGCCAGAGGCGGCCGCTAACAGCAACGACTGGGATCAGATCAGCCCAAAATTCACGGCAGTGCGCGGCGCGGGATATGTAACGTGGTACCCCATTGCCACTGAGAATGCGAATCTCGCGGACAGCGACAGCGTGGCCGAAGTCCTAGGCCGCTGGAAAACACGCGAAGCCACCTCCACCATGCGCCTGCAATTTGCGGTGACCAGTGATGAAACCGAGCCGCCGGAACTGCTCGTCAACGCGGCAACCTGCCCTGTCGCGCACGAGGTGCAGCATCAATTCGTTGCGGATTGTTCATATCGATCGCTGGGCTCAACCGTGCCCACGTTTGTGATTGCCGATTACCAAAGCGTGAATCGTGCGGCGATTGAAGTTCATTTTTTTCGGGGCCACGACGCATCGGCAACAAATTATGCCGATGCTGCCGAAAAGGTTGTTCCTCTCATTACTGAATGGTTCGGTACGCCGCGCGCGAAGGCGGAAACGGCGGACTTGCCCAATCTCGACACGCCTCCTTTTGAAAGCGGCCCGCTGTTATTGACCCCGCTCTCCGGCGCCAATTCGAAATTGGCAGGCCTCATGGCGGCGCATCAACTGACTCACGCCTCTTTTTCCTCGCATCGTTCCTGGATCAACGAAGGACTCGCCCATTTCGCGCAAGCACTATACCTGGAGCATGAGAGTGGAAGAAAAACAGCGATCGATTACATGCAATCGCATCGGCCGTCTTTTAACCCCGCTGACAAACAACCGGCAACAACGCCGGAGAATGGGACAAGCCAGTCGTTAGTGAATACCAACGACGAGGGAGTTTACCGCAGCAAAGCGATGTTTGTATGGTGGATGCTGCGCGACATGATCGGCGATCCAGCGCTGAAAAAGGCGCTGGCGTCATATCATTCCGATCAGGATAAAGAACCTTCCTACCTGCCGCACTTGGTCCAGACCCAAACGCAAAATGATCTGGAATGGTTTTTCGATGACTGGGTTTACCGCGACCGTGGCTTGCCCGATTTCAAAGTGGTCTCCGCATTCACGCGCAAGCTTCTGCCAGACGGTTACATGGTTACGATAACGGTAGAGAATACGGGCGCTGCCGGCGCCGAAGTTCCGCTCACCGTAAAGTTCGCCGGCGGAGAAGTAACGCAACGCCTAATCGTTCGCGGCAAGAG
>DATARG010000106.1:0-3470 GCA_036264275.1 Candidatus Udaeobacter sp.
GGCATGAAACTGATGCACAGCAAATACATCGTGCGCGATCAACAATCGGTCTGGACTGGTTCCACCAACTTGACCGACGACGCATTTGCGCTCGAAGAAAACAATGTCGTCGAAATCGATTCAACAGCGCTAGCCACTTATTACGCGCAAGATTTTGAGCAGTTGTGGGAAAAGGAAAACTTTGAGCACACTGGCGACATTCACACGGAACCGGTGCCGATCGCGTTTTCCAGCCAATCGGCCACGGCGCGAGTCTTGTTCTCGCCCGGATGCGGTTTGTTAATCGACTCGGAGATAGCGAGGCGCGTGCGCGCAGCACAGCGCCGCGTTCGAATTTGCAGTTTACTAATCAACTCCGGCACACTGATCGGAGAGCTGGGGAATTTGTTACGCCGCGGCAACGTCGCGGTAGATGGAATTTACGACCACACTCAAATGGAACAGGTGTACCTGCAGTGGCAGGATGTGCCGCAGAACCGATGGAAAATCGGCGCACTGAAAGAAATTATCGTGCGTGCCGGTCTGGTTGGGAAAAACTCAGCGCCTTACACGCCAATCGGTCCGCACAATTTCATGCATAATAAAGTTCTCGTGATAGACGATACGGTGATCACCGGCTCGTACAATTTTTCGCGGAGCGCCCAATTCAACGCCGAGAACATTCTCTTCATCGAGAGCGCGTTACTGGCCGAAACCTACAGCGCATACATCGACCATCTCGTGAAGAAGTACGGCTGACGGTGGCAGCGACATACCAGACAATGCCAGCTTTGGCTCGGATCTATTTCCAGGCGTTCTCGCTCTTCTCTTCGTAATGTTTGAACGCTGTGTCCAGACCGCTAATGACTTCCGCAGTCGTTTCAAAGAGCGCCTGCGCTTTCGGCTTGGTTATCTTGTCAATGTCGCCGCGCAGATGATCGATTAATTGGCGAAATTCTTTCCGAACATTCGCGGTATGCGCCCGCGGATCTTTTGATGCAATCGTTTCCATATAATGGGTTCGCCTCTGAAAGCCCGCACAACCGCATCAGAGTTGTCACGTCGAATCAGGAAAGCAGGAACGTAGGAATGGGATTTCCGTGATGGAAGGTAAAGTCGCAATGGTCGCGAAGGGATCGGCATCCAATCAAAGCGCAGTTGCTACAACAGCACATCCACGTTGTTCGGCCGCATTTTTTTGTGACTGGCGAAAATATTAAATCGAAAGATTTGGCGAAAATCGCCGAACTATGATTAATGGCGCGTCGATCCAGCCGCATTCCCGACGCCAAGACAACAATGCCGCCCGGGGCCACGAGTCCGGCTCATGAGCTCGATCTTGATCCGCGCTTTCGAAATCGCGTACGCCAGCCTGGACTCGATCTTCTTCGGGCGCTCGCAATCATCGTAGTGGTTATTTATCACGCCGCGCTTTTTGGATTCAAATTGACCGGGCGAGTGGACCGATTCGGCTGGATCGGTGTGGATCTTTTCTTTGTGCTTAGTGGTTATTTGATCGGTGGCCAGTTGCTCGCCCCACTTGCGCGGGATCAGCACATTAAACTCGGCCGGTTTTTCACGCGGCGCGCGTTGCGAATCATGCCCGCTTACTTCGTCATCCTCGCAATTTATTTTTTGCTGCCATCATGGCGCGAATACCCCGACATGGCGCAGCCGCTCTGGAAATTTCTCTTGTCGGTGCAAAACATCGCGCTCCATGGGGGAACCGCTTTCTCACATGCCTGGTCGCTCGCGGTCGAGGATCAATTCTATCTCGCGCTACCTTTCCTTTTACTGTTTCTTTGTCGCCGACCGCGCGCGGCTATCATCATTCCATGCCTGATCATTTTCGGCGGGATCGCCTTACGGGCTTTTTTGGCTGCACGAAATCCATCAGTCGATGGCGGGGTATCGTTTCGCGGATTTCAAGCCTGGATCTACTATCCAACCTGGACGCGGCTTGATCCGCTGGTGTTCGGCGTCGCGCTGGCCGCGACTGAGAAATTTCGGCCGATCTGGTGGCAACGCCTTATCAACGGTGCACCGTGGCTTTGGCTGCCGGCGCTCGGGTTGATCGCCTTTGCATTGTATCTCGGCGAAACCAAAAATCTCACCGTCGCTGCGTGTGTGTGGCAATTCCCGCTCATCGCCATCGGCATGGCCGCGCTTCTCATTTGCGCCGTCAGTCCGCGGCTGCCGCTTTGTCGAGTTGCGATTCCCGGCGCCGCCTTCATCGCCAGCATTGCCTATAGCGCGTACCTGATTCAGAAGCTCGTTATTAACGGGGTTGAGCAGTTCTGCACAAGTCACAACATCAATCTCAAGTCCGTGCCTGCGCTTCTCGGCGTGGAACTCTGTGTTTACGCCGCAGCGACTGTTCTTTTTTTCTCAGTGGAGAGGCCTTTTTTACAACTGCGCAGACGTGTCGCACCTCGAAAATAGGCCTGTTACTTCTTACTTTTTCTTTCGTACTTCTGCCTTTCCTCACGCCTCGCACCGCATTGCCCGATGATTTTGAAGACGCCTAGGGTGCAGTGTGTGCCGGCTCGGGAAGATAGAAAAAAAGAATCCCAAGAATTAGATAGAGCGACAGGAGTTGGATGCCTTCGATCCAATTCGTCTCCCCGTCGCTACTGATCTGAAACAAGATGTAAACCGAGACCACGACCGCGACCACTTCCGGCAGGGTAAATTCCAGGTCCATCGGGCGCCCAAAAGCGTAGGAGAGAAAAATCAGCAGCGGCGCGACGAAAAGCGCGATTTGCAGGCTGGAGCCAATGGCGATGCCGACGCTCAGGTCCATCTTGTTTTTCATCGCCATGAGGATGGCGGTCGAATGCTCGGCCGCGTTGCCCACAATCGCCACCACGACAACACCGACAAACACCTCGGTGAGGCCGACGGAATCCCGAACGCTTTCGATCGTCCCTACGAGAAACTCCGAAAGCACGGCAACAAAGGCGGTCGCGATGAGGAGGATGATAATAGCGTTGCTGCGCGACCATTGTTTCTCTGTTTCTTCGTGTTCCCCAGCGCCTCGGTAGAGATCCTTGTGGGTGCGGAGCGAGAAACCCAGCATGCAGAAGTAGGTCAGGAACATCACGACGGCGATACCTAACGAGAGCTTCTGCTCGACTAGTGGGCTCCAGCCGCCAGGGGTGCGGTCGGCGGCGTGATGAAAGACCGTCGGGATGATGAGACCAATCGCAGCCAGCGAGAGCGAAATCACGGAGCTGGTCGCTGCGGTGCGGTTGAAACGTTGTTCTTTATATTTGGTGCCGCCCATTAGGATGGAGAAGCCGAGCACTAGCAGCACGTTACCGATTATGGATCCGGTAATGGAGGCTTTCACCACATTGGTTAGGCCCTTGGATAGGGCGATACCGGCGATGATCAGCTCTGCGGCGTTTCCGAAAGTGGCGTTGAGCAATCCGCCCATGCCTTCCCCGACGCGGGCGGCCAGCACTTCGGTGGCCCGCCCGATCCAGCCC
>DATARG010000135.1:0-3318 GCA_036264275.1 Candidatus Udaeobacter sp.
TTGCGATTACGTACGGCAAAATGAACCGTCGGGAGGAAGCGAGGGAGATTCTTAAGGCCGCTTGCGAAAGTCGTGGTGGGTACACGCCAGGGGATGCAATTGCGCACGTGCACGTGGTGTTGCAAGAAAATGAGGATGCGATGCGGGAACTGGAGCGTGCGTATGACGAACATTCGTCGTCATTGCACTTCATCGGCATTGCTCCCGAATTCGCATCGCTGCGTTCGGATGAACGTTTCGTCTCGATCGTCGAGAGAATTGGGCTGGAACCTCAAAGGGTCTTTGCGGTAACAGCGGCTTGATTATTGAACGATAACATCGCGCCCGTGGCCGTGTGAGCGAAAGCCGTAATTGTTTAAATCCTGCTGTGCCACGTGCATTCCGAAAAGCAAAAGCGCGATCAGGCCAAAGTACAGCACTGACATTATCCAACGCTGCGACGGTGTGACTTCGAAATAGCGCTGTTCTTCTTCCGTCCTTTTACGGAAGAGCGAATAGACCCTCGGCACCGACAGAATGACAATTAGCCAGATGATGAAGTTCGGATATTTCCATCCAAACCAAACGAGCAACGCGAAACCGGGCAGCCACAACCAGCGGGATAAGGCCGTAACGATGCGTCCGCCATCGAGCATTCCGACCGGCGTTAGATTAAATAGATTCAGAAAATATCCGAACCATGCCAGCGCGATGAAAATCGGCGCGGCGAAAAATTCGCCCAATGCATTGCAGACCAATGCACCAATGCTTCCGAGCAGCGGCCCACCGATACCCACGCACGCTTCCATCCACGCATTCCGCGGCGCTTCCTTAAGCGCAATGAACGCGCCCATAAACGGGATAAAGACAGGTGCTCCGACCTTGAGTCCGAATTTTTTCGCGACAATCAAATGGCCCGTTTCATGGACAAGCAAAAGAAGGACAAAGCCCAATCCGAACTGCCATCCCCACAACTGCATGTAAACCCAGATCATCAGCAGCATCGTGCCGCCGGACTTCAACAGAATGGGCAGGACGAACTTAAATTTCGCCAAAAATTTAGCGATCACGACCCCAACCACAGCGAAAGGGCCCAGCGCCTTTTTTATCCGGCTCCAGGCCGTCTCTGCAGTTGGCGCTTTGTACTCCTCGACCTTTTCGGCCTGAACATTCACGTTTTGCACTTTAGAAATGTGCATGGCGTTTAGATGAAACGCCAATCTTCAGTAGCCCTTTGATAACTCTGCGCTCGAACCCGATTTAACGAGACGCGCTGGCTGCTTGCGGCTTCTGCTCGGCCGTTAGGTAATCCTGTAGCCACGCGCTCCATTTCATGTTTTCTCTCCACATGGTGATGCCGGAATGACCGTAGTGCTGTTCTACTTCGTACTCGTCGTCTTTCTTGACCGGGCACCAGAATAATCGACCGGCCCTACGCCAGCCGTCGAGAAGGATTCCATCCTCGAAACGCTGATTGCGCGCGGTCACCACCAGCGCATTGTTCTCGCTCGAAGTGTTTGCGTATGCTTCACCCCAGTGGAGCACGAGCGTCTTGGGCTCGAGTTTTATCAATTCCGTCCCGATGTCCTGGGCCCAATGCCCGCACCAACCGCGCTTTCGCAATCCGACATTGTACAGGAACACCGTAAACTCCGGGTTGAGAACGACGCGATATTCTTTTTTGAGTCGGCGGGCGGTCGTATGCGCAGTTTCAGACAATGCCTGGGCTTCAGCCGGATCGACTTCTGGCGAAAGTCGTGTCAGAGCTTTGGCCAGATCTTTGATCGATCTTTCATCACTGGCATGCGCGAGGCTCACGACGAGCACGGATGCGAAAATGAAAGACAGCGCGCGGGTTGTCATCTTATGTCCTCAGGACTTTGCATTTCGCACTCCGGCCTCAAGAGCGCAATGGGAAACGCCGAAATATTCTCCCGTAACTGAATCTATCGCACCGGGACTTCTGCAACTGCATTCCTAGTCCCTTCGGCGAATTGAGCCGGCGCCAGTGATCTGTTTTTCGATCGTAGGCGGGTTGCCGGAGTAGGTGACTTTGCCAGCGCCAGTAATCACAACTTTTAGCGTATCGGTGACTGAAACGTCCGCGTCGCCGGCGCCGGTGGTGGAGATTTCGGCAGTCTTAGCTTGTAGCCCGTCGGCGGCCAATTGGCTGGCACCGGTCATGTCGACCAAAAGCCGGTCGATGCTGCCATCCAGAACGACTTCCGCCGCTCCCTTCGATTCCAGAGCAAAGGTCGGGCCGCTCAACTGCTTTACAGTTAACTTCACTGCCCCTCTGATCTTGCTACCTGTTCGCGTTGGACTTGAGATTACAACTTTAACTCCGTGGGTAGGCCAGATGTGTTCCCGCGTACGCAGACGCAGGGTATCGCCCGAAATATCGTTCTCCATGTAAGGCAGCAGATTTTCGTCAGTTGTGATTCGAAGGGCGGGCGATCCCTTTTGCCACTCAATTTCGAAGGCACCGCCAGCATCTAGATTGGCAAAAGCGGTGATTGGTCGTTCCTCACTTTTGATATGGCCATTGCCTCGGACGCCGGGCAAATGGCATCCGACAACCAAAACAACACACCCAGCAAGCAAAACGATCGGGATCTTCTTCATGTGAAATCTCTCTTTTCAATTATGATGCAGTGGCGTCGCGTTTTGGATTCACCGAAAATTGGAGGAAAGGAATTTCTCCGAAG
Source organism: Candidatus Udaeobacter sp. (assembly GCA_036264275.1). Classification (GTDB taxonomy): domain Bacteria; phylum Verrucomicrobiota; class Verrucomicrobiia; order Chthoniobacterales; family UBA10450; genus Udaeobacter. Next base: position 2,688 of record DATARG010000135.1, read on the forward strand.
CTTAGCGGCGGACTCGAGATCGCCCTTCGTTGATTACTGCACGATTTTCATCTTCACTGTGTCAACAAGGACATTGTCGACATAGAATTCCACGCGGTAATCGCCCGGCATCCATCCATCTTCGGGTCTCGCGAGCGTGAATGCGCCGCGGCCGGTCGGGCTTGCAGCAACAGCAGAGGCCTCATCGACTTTGTAATCCTGAGGAAAATCTTCGCCGATGTTTTCCGCGATCCACACAGCCTTCACGTTTGCGCCTTGTCGCAAACGCTGCCCCTGCCACCGTGCGTGAATTTCCGGTGTACTCGAGGTAAACGATGTGGTCGGCTTCCCGAAGCGGTCTTTCGCAAGACTCACCACGAGCCGCTTCGGCGCGCTCTCGGCTTTGACTTGGGGACGCTCGATAATTTTTGGCGCTTCTGCCAATTCAAGCGAAATGCGCTGGAGCAAATCGCCTTTGTCGCCCTGCATCGTCGTGACGTCTTTTACGATTCCAATGCCCGGTGCAAACCAGCGATCGATCATCATTCGATTCGGCGTCGTCTGTTCGCCGTGAATGCGGAATGCTTGAAATTTTCCTGCGGGCACGTCGATTTTTTCCTCGTCCACAACGTCATAATGCTGCTGCACTTTC
>DATARG010000278.1:0-19674 GCA_036264275.1 Candidatus Udaeobacter sp.
ACCGCAGGGTGACGTAACGCAGTATCCCTTGAACGACGTACGGCAGGAGAATACCGACTGCAGCTCCTAATGCTCCAAAGCGCGGAATTAACCAGAAAAGCCCGGCAAACGCGACAACGCATGTGATCGACGAATGCAAAAGGTTCAAATGCGGGCGTTGTACCATGATGACCGTCTCGCCCAGGGAAACAAAGGCATTGGTAGCGCTCGCCAGAGCAACGATGCCCAGCCAGGCGCCGCCTTGCCAAAATGCTGGACCATAAATGAGCAGAATCGTGCTGCCCGCGAGCGACAGGACCGCAACGAGTGGCAACAAAATCCAGAGCATCCACTGAGCGAGCCGCGCGTAAGTCGCCGCCGCTATTTGGTGGTCGCCCGTTGCGGTCATGCCGGCTACGACTGGCGCAAAAATGGGGTTGAAAGCCTGATTTACTTTTCGCAAGCCGTTGGCGGTACCAATCACGGCACTGTAAACGCCGACGGTTGAAAGGGTGACACCGGGCGCACGCCCAACAAAGTAACCGAGCATGAGGAGGTCCAACCGGGAAATGAACGCGTTAATCAGCTGATAAATGCTAATTGGAGCGGCATATCTGACCAAAGAGCGTGCTTCGCGAAAGGGTGATACGGCATTCACCTGGGCGGGAACATGGCGAAACAACGTCGAGGCGAGCGCGAGTGCGATGAGTCCCGAGGCTGCCGTCCCAACGATCGCAGCTACCTCGGGTGAGGACGCCTTGAACCCGACGGCGACTGCAAGCAGGAACGCGAGTGTGGTCGCAACTGGCTCGGTTATCCCGCGCGAGTAGATGTCGTGCTGCATCACCTTCATCCCGCGCGAAACGGCGGTACTGATCCGGTAAAGAGCAAGAGCCGGCATCGCGCAGAGAACGAGTGCAAGCGCGGAAACCATCTGTGGTTGTACGTGAAGGCGATCATTAAAAAACCGGAGCGCTACGATCACAATGCCTGCCGTCACAACTGATTGGACGACGCCAAGCACTACAGCGACGCGAAAAAGAGACCGGCTTCGCACCCGGTCTCCGACAGCTTCCGAGCGTGCGATGAACGTAGTAATCGCATTATCGAGACCCAAAACACCGATTTTGCTTATGATGTCCGTCGTGGACCACGCGACAGAGAATATGCCCAGCGCCGCCGGACCGAGCAGCCGCGCGACGAGAAATGAGAAGATGCCGCGAAAATTCGACGCCAACATCGCGATCGTGTTCAAGAAGGCGCCGCGCTTGAGCTCCACTCCGGTTTCGTCTACACGCGCAGGCGCGTCTATTACCGGCGGCGCTACGTCCAGCGCAATTTCCGTCGGGCTCACTGACTCCTCGCGAAGCCGGTCACTGGCCTGGGAAATTTCAAGCTTAGGTCGCATGAGAAGGAGCGCCGTGATTCACTGTTCGGCGGAATACTCTCGATGAAAGGAGTTGACTGAAATCGACAAGACGTGCCCGGTCAAGAGAGTGTATTGCCGCGGTCATTTTGCGTCGATACGAGATTGTCGCTAGATTCAGGGTCCGTTCCGCCCAAACGTATGAACAATCAAGCGATCAGGTGTGAACGGAAAGGGGCGAAAGCAATCCTCTTATTTTCTGGCAAGAGTTTTCGTAAGGATGGACCATCTTAGGAGGGCCAGAAAATGGATCTCCCAGTCGGCATTCAAACTTTGCAAGGTACCGATCGCTGGGTGGGTGGGCCGCTTTGCGCCATTCTAACCCTTTTCAGAAAAATCTTTGAATCCGCTGGGCGGCCAGGATCGCGCCAGGTTGAGCGCATTCTCTTCGTGAAGTTCGCGGAGCAAGGCTCAACCGTTCTCGCCTATCCCGCAATTCTGCGTGCGATCGAAATGGTTGGACGTGAAAACGTTTACTTCATCGTATTCGAAGATAATCGCTTCATTCTCGACGCGATAGAAATTATTCCCGATGGAAATGTTATAACAATCGCGACGAACAGCCTGTTCAGACTCGCGGCCGGTGCGCTGCGGGCGGTGTTGCAGGTGCGGAAAATCGGCATCGACGCGGTCATTGATATGGAATTCCTCACACGTTTCTCGGCGATCCTGACGTTCACGACGGGCGCTAAATCGCGTCTTGGCTTTCACACTTTTTTCGGCGACGGACCGTACCGAGGCGACTTAATGACACATCGGCTTTTATACAATCCTCATCTCCATACAAGTGAGATGTTCGAAGCCATGGTCGAAGCTTTGACCCGGGATCCGGCGGTGCTCCCGACCTTTGATTTTACGCCTCCTCTAAACCAGCCACTTGCAAGATTTCGGCCTTCTCCATCCGAAGTCGCTGAAATCAATACCCTGCTACAGCGCGAAAATCCTGGTATCGGTTCTGCGCCACTTATCCTGCTCAACCCGAACGCGAGCGACTTGCTGCCGCTGAGGCGGTGGCCGTCTTTGCGTTATGTCGAACTTGCGCGCCGGCTGCTCGAACGTTACCCGGAGTTGTTTATTGGGTTTACCGGTGCGCCGCGCGAAGCAACTTCCAATAATCAGCTTGCAGAAGAAGTGGGTTCAAGCCGCGTCATCACCCTTGCCGGAAAAACGACTCTGCGACAAGTGCTCGCGCTGTACACGCGCAGTGAGATTTTGGTGACGAATGACAGTGGCCCGGCTCATTTCGCCTCGATGACACCGATCCGCGTCGTCGCGTTGTTCGGGCCGGAGACACCGGCGCTGTTTGCCGCGCGATCGCCAAACTCAACCGCATTGTGGGCGGGCATCGCGTGCAGTCCGTGCGTGAATGCATACAACAACCGGCAATCGGTCTGCCGCAACAATCTTTGCATGCAAGCAATCACCGTCGATGATGTTCTTAAAGAAGTTACACGTATTTACGATTCTCTTGAGAGGAGATCCGGAAATTAATCTGCGGAATGACGAGTGTGCCAATTCATAGGTCGCGCCAATTTCGCTTCGCGGCGCTTGGGTTAATCCTTCTCACGGTTGCAATTCGCCTTCCATCCCTTTTGCATCCACTGCCGATTGATGACGAGGCGGGATATTCTGTAATAGCGAACGAGATCGTCGACGGAGGCCGTCCCTACATTGACGCGGTGGATCGTAAGCCGCCGCTGCTGTTTTGGACATATGCGGCGGTTTTCAAAGTCGCGGGAGAGTACAATTGGATCGCGCTGCACATACTTTCGCTAATCTGGACGCTCGCTACAATGGCCGGGCTATATGTAATCTCAAAACAACTGTTCGATCGCGAAACGGGTCTAATTGCCGCGCTCTTTTACAGCGTGTTTCAACCTTGGGCGAGCTTCAAAAATCTGGCGTTCAATGGCGAAATGGTTATGAACCTGGCGATCGTCTGGGCGTGGGCTATCGGATTCAAACGGAGCTCATTGAAATGGCGGCCAGAGTTGTTAGGGGCAGGCGCGCTCCTTTGCGCGGCCTTCCTGCTCAAGCAACCGGCCGCGATAGCAGCAGTTCCGCTCGGGATCTATTTGCTGCTTCCTACTTATCGGATCAGCCGTGGATTGACGCGAACCCAATCTGTCGTCCACGCTGCCATTTTCACGACGGGATTTTTTGGATCTCTTGCTCTTTTCGCACTCTTCCTCCAGGCAGAAGGTATCTTCCGCGAGACGATCTACTGGACGATCGTCGCTAATACGATTCCGTACATCTTCTGGAAGAAGGGGATTTTGATGACCCTGGCCTTCGTTGGGGCCTGCTTGCTGCTGGTGGTCGGCGTGGCGGCGGCGATTCGAGATAGTCGCGGTTTATGGGCAGGCAAGAAAGGCGAGCAAACGGCGCTTCTCGGACTACTCGCCGCGTCCGCCATCGGCACGGCGGCGGGCTCGCGTTTTTACGAGCACTATTACATCCAACTAATTCCGCCCCTCAGCTTGCTTGCCGCGCCATACTACGCGCGGCTTTGGACCGGAGGGATGCAATCGCCGTCCTGGTTGTTACGACCTGCGCTCACCTACGCTTGGCTGACGGTTACCATTGTTGCCTTCTCTATCTCGCACTGGCTAGGGGCTGCACGACGCCATATCTCAGAGACGGGACGCTATTTGCTCGAGCATTCTGCTCCGAGCGACAGGATTTTCGTCTGGGGCAATAAACCGGGATTTTATATCGAAGCACAACGACGTCCTGCTTCTCGCTACATCCTATCGTTTCCACTCACGGGCTATATTTTCGGCGAACCCCCAGGTTTCGACACTCACTCCCGAGTTGTGCCGGGAACGTGGACAACGCTCGAGCAAGACTTTGAGAAACACCCCCCAGCATACATTGTCGATCTTTCTTCTGAGCCCGGCGCACTAAACCCAGTGCGAGACTTTCCGATTCTGGCCAAGCTTTTGGCGGAGCAATACCAGCCGGTCGCGCGCACTCCTGAGGGTGTAATTTATTACCGAACCGATTCTTCCGTCGTGGCGCACGACAGCCCGAAAAGCAACCGCTAGGTCTGGCCGAAAATGGATTTTCGTGCCGGAATCTCTGCTTTACAATCCACCAATCGCTATGTTGGTCCGCCGCTTTGCATTCTCCTATGCGAGTCTTGATTACGGGGGGCGCCGGTTTCATCGGCCGGCATATTGTCGAATACTTTCAAAATCGAGCAAAGGTTCGCGTCCTTGATGACCTGCGCAGTGGTTTTAAGGCCAATCTGTCTGGTTTGGAATGCCAACTCATCGTTGGCTCAGTTCTCGATCGCGATCTCGTCAGAGAAGTTATGAAAGGCGTGGATCTTGTTTTTCATCTCGCCGCTATGGTCAGCGTGCCGGTGTCCATGCAAAAGCCTAATGAATGCGCCGAGATCAATGCTGGGGGTACAACGATTGTTTTGGAAGAGGCCACGCGTGCGAGGGCAAAAAAGCTGATCTTTAGCAGCTCGGCTGCAATTTACGGGGATAATCCAACCATCCCACAAATTGAAAGCATGCCGGGCGAGCCGAGAAGTCCCTATGCCACAAGCAAGTATGAAGGAGAACGGCATTGCTGCGCCTTCACGGATGAAGGGCGACTCCCCACTGTTTCCCTTCGTTATTTTAATGTCTTCGGTCCCTATCAATATCCGAGAAGCGAATACGCAGCAGTCGTTCCGGCTTTTATTGAAAAAGCAATCAGGAACGAGCCGATTACGATTTTCGGAGATGGCCACCAAACGCGAGACTTCATTTATGTGAAGGACGTAGCCACGGCCAATGCGTTCTTTGCGTTAGATTCGCAGGCAACCGGGGTCTTCAACGTTGCTTGTGGCAGACCGATCACTATAACCGATCTGGCTCTAACCATTCGCAGCCTTACGAAGTCTAGCTCGACGATTGTCTACGACGCTGAGCGGCCGGGCGAGGTGCACCACTCAGTCGCGAGCAGTGACAAAATGTATGCGGCTGGCTTTAGACCAGTTTGTGATTTGGCCGGAGGATTGCGCGCAACAATCGAATTCTTCAGGAAACACTCAGTGGGCATTGAGCAGGCCCGTCGCTTATGACGCGAAGTCAAAGCCGATGGGTCAATGTGGTCATTATCACGCTTGTCCTCATCCTGCGTTCGCCCACGTTCCTGCCGTCGCTGTACAACAGCGATGAGGGCTATTACGGAATAATCGCGAACGATACTCTGGACGGCGGGACATTCTACCAGACGGCGGTGGATACGAAGCCGCCAGGCATCTATTACGTTTACGTCGCCGTTTTCAAACTGGCTGGGAAGAACAATCTTCTTGCCGTCCATATCCTCACAATCTTTGTCGTTGCAGGCACCGCTTTGGTCGTACGCCGAATTGGCGCGCGAGTGGCGGACGATTGGGCGGGGGCATGGGGCGGCATTGGCTATGCCGTGTTTACCCATGCTTACCGGCCGGGTGACACACTCCCCGCGAACACCGAGATTTTCGCAAATCTTTTTCTCACGGTAAGTGTCCTCGCCTTTTTCCAGGGTGAAAGAAAAGCGAACTGGAGTTGGATGTTTCTTAGTGGCGCGCTTATCGGCGTAGCGACTTTATTCCGACAGCCTTCGGCTATGACTTTGGGCGCAATGCTGATGTATCTCGTTTACCTTTGGCTTATCGCTCGTTGCAAATCATTCGGGCATGTTGTGGCAGCAGGCGGCGCTGCTTTAACTGGATTCGTCGCGGTGATCGCGGCGCTGGCTTGTTATTACCTATGGAAGGGAAATCTACATGACGCGTATCTGTGGGCATGGGCGTTTGCCGTTCGCTATGTCGAGGCTGAGACAACCTTCCTTTATGTTCTGATACGTCTGGTCCGCGTTCATCTCGTTGTGATGCTATCCTGGATCCTGTTATGGTATTTTGGTATTCGGCAGGTGATTGAGACACTCAGATTTTTACGGCGCAACCCGGCTGTGCCCAACGAGGACGTGCTGCTTATTTTGTGGTTAGTGCTCAGCTACCTGGGGATCTTTATTGGATGGCGATTCCCGGGGCACTATCATTTGGCAGTACTTCCATCGCTTTCGATTCTGGCCGGCCACGCGTTCTCACGCTTTCTCACGGAACAGCGACGTTCCCGCGGACCGCGTTGGCGATGGATTCGAGCAGGAATCATTGGTGCGGCGGCCCTGCCGGCGATTGGTTTTCTCGTCGGGGCCTTCGTAGTAAGAAAAGAAACGCTCGATTTTCTTCCAATTGTTCAACAGATCGTCAAGGAGACGGGGCCGAGCGATCGTATCTTTGTGTGGGGAAGTTCCCCGCAGCTTTACAGCTTTTCCAACCGGCGGATGGCGACGCGTTTCGTGAGCTGTTCACATCTCGTTGGTGCCTACGCTAGTCGACCTCGTGAGGAAACAGACAAAGGGAAGACTCTTCTGCCTGGCATGTGGGATATGTTTCGGGCAGACTGGGAAGCGCACCCTCCCGAACTTATCATCGACCTGTCAACGGTGGACCACTTCTGGGCGGCGCACCCGATGACGCGCTACCCGGTGCTGCGTGCATTCCTCTGGCAATATCGCGCAGAGGCGGTCATCGACGGCAAAACAATTTATCGTCGAATTTGATGCCGGAATCGAACCAGCGCGCATGACCACAAGAAGACCAGGCATCTCGGTTGTTTATCCAATGTTCAATGAAGAAGAGAACATCGAGCGCGCAGTCCACTTCGCGGAGGTGGTCCTGACCGATATGACGTCTGATTATGAGATCCTCATCGTGAATGATGCCAGCACGGATCGATCAGCGGAAATCGCGGAAGCATTGGCCCGCTCAAACCCTTGTGTGAAGGTGTTCCACCACGAACGGAATTTGAAACTCGGAGGCGCGCTTCGTACAGGCTTTGGCAAGGCGACGAAAGAGTTGGTTTTCTACTGTGACTCGGATCTGCCGGTCGACCTTACGGAGTTGAGCCGGGCTGTCCGCATAATGGAATTTACAAGGTCCGACATCGTTTCGGCTTTTCGATTCGACCGCACCGCGGAAGGACCTCTCCGCACGCTATATTCGGTCGTTTACAATCTGCTTATCCGTTTTCTTTTTCCGCTGAGGGTGAAGGACGTCAATTTTTCCTTCAAATTGTTCAAGCGGGAAGTCTTGAACAAAGTTGCGTTAGAGTCGGAGGGTTCGTTCATCGACGCGGAACTGCTGATCAAGGCCAAGTTGCACGGCTTCAAGATCGTTCAATTTGGCGTGGATTATTTTCCCAGAAATCGCGGCACCTCCACTCTGGCGAGTCCAGACGTGATCTTTAAGATGATTCGGGAACTGGTTGCGTTTCGGATGAAGATGGGACACGAAATCCGAGCGGCACGGTCTTCACGTCTTGAAACAGCTGATTGTCAACGCGGATGACTTGGGACTCACGCCGGCCGTCAACCGAGGCGTCGTCAGGGCCTTCCAAAGCGGAATTGTAACAAGCGCCTCGTTGCTTGTGACAGGGAGCGCATTCGAGGATGCCGTCGCGCTGGCGCAGCAAAATTCGAACTTGGATGTTGGCTTGCATCTGGCATTGGTGGAAGAACGAGCTGTTTTGGGGCCGGATGTCTTGCCGACTTTGGTCGATGAAACGGGTCGGTTTCCCCGCACCAGTGCTGAATTTATCCGACGCGCTATTCTCGGGGGCATCAGCTGGTATGAGGTCGAGCGCGAGATTGCAGCGCAAATCGCGCTTTTTCGGAAGACTGGATTACGACTTTCTCATCTTGATAGTCACCAGCATCTCCACATGTTCCCGCCTGTTTTCCAAATCGTTAGGCGTCTTACTAGCTGGATGGAGAATGTTTGGGTTCGGAATCCTGTCGGCCCGTGGAGAAAATCGCCGGATACGCCAGTGGGACGCTGGGTCCAGCGGCTTGGTTTGAATCTCACCTGTCTGTCAGCGAGAGGCTTACGCGAGCGATCTCAACCCCAAATGCCAGATGGTCTATATGGATTCGAAGTCAGCGGATGCTTAACTCGCCCCGCGCTGGAACAAATACTTCGGAAGATTCCTGATGGCCTGTACGAATTGGTTTGTCATCCCGGCGAAGATGATGTTGATACGCGGACGCGATACAGTCATTGGGGTTATCAGTGGGCGGAGGAACTGAAGGCTCTGACCGCGCCCGAAACGCAAATCGTTCTAAAGGAACACGAAATTGCGCTGACCTCGTTCGCGCGGGCGTCTGATTCAGGAGCGACTTAAAATCTGAATAAAGGGCGTCCTGGATCACACGCCATAAACTGAGCCTTTCCGGTTAGTTCCGAGCTCTGTACAATTGGCATTTCACTGAGCGGTGATGATCATCACTTTTAAGAATTTGTTACCTTCACCTTTTCACGCAGATCAGGCTCGTATTCCATGATCGACGAGCAACACGGATTCGATCGCGTCGTGATTTTAGGTGATGAATCGGCCAATTGGCAGATCGCCGGATTGCGCCAGCTTGATCGCCTCGTGCTGGGGCTCGATGAATTCGCCAAAGCAATGGGAACAGCAAACAAGATTGAGATTGTCGTTTTCTGGAAACCCGAGATTCCGCTTTCGGAACGATTATTGCCCAGGCACCAGCGAATCACGCGCGTTCGGTTAACCGAAGCTTCGGAATCCATTGAACCGCAAGCTCGCATTCTCACGACGCGCTTGTTTGTCGCGCGAAATGTATTGTGGAAGTTTTTTTCAACGACGCCCGCGGTGAAGATCGAGCAACCGGTTGTCGACCTAACGGGAGCGTGGCCACGGCTCTTTGAGCAGTTCGAGAAAACTTGCCGAAGCGCGACGCGCACAGAGGAAGAGCACTGGCGTTTTCTCGAGCAGCCGAGCGAGATTGTCGCCAGCCAAAAACAGCTCCTGCGCCAGAGCGGCAAATCGCAGGACGGAATCGTTTCGAAGTTTTTGAACCGCCCGATTTCACGCGCAATCACGCGGCTTCTCCTTAAGTTGCCGATTACTCCCAACGCCTGGACGATACTGACCTTCGCGTTCGCTCCCGTCGCTTTTGTGTTTTTGGTGCGCGGTGACTACACTGGGTTCCTGGCCGGGAGTGCCGTTTTCCAATTGATCAATATTTTAGACGGATGCGACGGCGAGATTGCACGCGCCAAGTATCTCGATTCGGAAAGAGGCCGGCGCCTCGACGCCTTCTGCGATTTCGTCGCCAATCTGCTTTTTGTTCTCTGTCTGGGCATCGGTCTCTTCCGGCAACCGTCGGTAAGCGCAAACATTCGCTTCGTTTATCTGCTAGAGAGTTTGATCACGTTCTTTATAATGGCGGGCGGGCTTGGCCGTTTCCTCATGCCGCTTCTCGCTCGCGATACCAAGCGCGTGGTCTCGCGTCGGCAGGAAGACTTCAACCTGGCAGAGCGTTTTTTCGGTCGCGCGCTGGCCGCTTTCATTTTTCAAATCACCCAGCGCGACGTGATTTATTTTTTGTTTCTGCTTTTGGCGATCGCCGGTCGCGCATCATGGATTCTGCACATTTTTTTCGCCTTTTCCGCGATCACGCTGCTCTTCAGGCTCTTCAGGAAGAGTTGGCGGCAGGCTGCAAAGACCTGATATGACGGAACCTTACCGCCCGCGATTATTAATTATCGCCGACTCACCGGAGGCGTTGACGGACCTCTGCGGTATCTCGCTGCTGGAACGAATGCGTCGCATCGCACTCAACCTCGGTTTTCGCGAGGCGATGATTTTGTCCAACTCCGTCAAGGCGGTGGCCGCGCATCTCGCGAACGAATCGTGGCGTCGTGCAGACGTGTCGCTCACTTTTCGGGAGCGCACTGGTGTGACAATCACGGTTGGCGACATTCTAGATTGCCTAGCTGCACTGAAGGTCGCGGCCGGCGGGCGGATCCTCATCGTATTCGGCGGTTTTTATTGCGATGAACGCTTGCTGGCCTCGCTCGCCGACGCACAGACCAGTTCCGTGATCATCGATTCGGATCCCCCATCGATTATTGCGCCGATTTTGGAAGATTCAGGTACCCATTCTTCCGGCCGGCTTTGGTGTGCGGCTCTGCTCTCGACCGAATGGCTTTCGCAGAAAAATCGCGATGGCACACTCGTGGAAGAAATTACTTCAGACATGATGGCGGGACGCATCGCGCGCGTCGACGCTGCCCGACAGCAAGCATACGTTGGAAGCATGCGCAGGAGTGTGCGGCCGATCTTCTTTCCAGCTCCTTCGCTCGAGCGCCGTCCGTTGGCCGAACGTTTGCTGCGTGACGCGACACAAAAAGGTGTGCTTGATTTTCCCGCAGTTGTGCACGCACCGATTGAAAAGTGGCTGGTTGCGCATCTCTGTCGAACATCGATCACTCCGAATCAGATTACGCTCGGAACCGGAGTTCTCGGTCTGGGCGTGACGCTGCTTTATGCTAGCGGGTATCTTTGGGCTGGAGTGTTGCTAGCGCTGGTTATTGGAGTTCTCGATGGCATTGATGGCAAGCTCGCACGTTTGAAAGCGCAAACGACAAAGCTTGGAAAGAAAGAGCACGACCTCGATTATTTTGTGGAAACCTCGTGGTGGGCGGCGCTGGCGTATCATTTCCATGCCACTTCTCAAATTCGTTATGCTTACGTAATCTTTATCGCGTTCTTTGCGTTCGATAGGCTGGAACGCGTGGCCAAACAAGCCGTTCAACGACGAATTGGTCGAAACCTGGATGATTTCGCTCCATTTGATCGTTTCGTGCGCATCGTCGCTGGGCGCCGCAACATTTATACCTGGCTGTTCGCCTTCTTTCTTGTTATTGGGGCCCCGGCGACTGGCTTCATGTGGCTCTGCTTTTGGGGAGTGGCGAGCGCAGTCATCCACATCTTGCGTGCGGTGCAAATCGGTTTCGCCGGCCAGGATAGAGTCGCGTCAACGTCAACTCCGTCGTGACAGAGGCTTAGCTTGCGGCTGTCGATCTAAACTACCTAAGATTTTCCGCGCTCCGCGATTGGCTGTCGATGATGAGGCCGTCTTTCATTTCGTGAATCCAATCGCACGCTTCGGCAATCGCCGGATTGTGCGTCGCGAGGAGTAACGCCTTGCCGCGTTCATGCACAAGATTCTGCAACAGCTCAAACGCGCGCTCGGAGTTTGCGGTGTCGAGATTGCCCGTCGGTTCGTCGGCCAGAATGACATGCGGATCGTTTGCCAGCGCCCGTGCGATTGCGACGCGTTGTTGTTCGCCACCGGAAAGATGACGACTGGGCCGTCGCAACTTGTCGCCCAGGCCCACGCCGTCAAGCAACTCGGCAGCACGATCATGCATCTGCGCATCCGAGAGCTCGCCAAGTTTACGCATTGGAATCATCACATTTTCCTGCGCTGTGAAGTCCTCCATCAAGAAATGGAATTGAAAAATGAAGCCGATGAATTTGTTCCGCTTCTGCGCGAGCTCATCGTCGCTCAGATGGGATACGGTTTCCGTTTCAATCGAAACACGCCCAGCGTCAGGGGTATCCAGCAAACCCAGAATGTAGAGCAATGAACTTTTGCCACACCCGGATGGGCCGACTACCGCGTGAACACTTCCAGTCTCGATCTCAAGCGACACACCGCGCAAGGCGTGCACGCGTTCCTCTTCTTCGCCAAGGTAGCGCTCGATCCGGTAGCAACTCAAACTAACTGGGGGGCTCATCGCGATCCTCGAATTGTGACCACGGGTGGCAACTCGGCCGCGCGCCGTGCCGGGACATAACTGGCGATAAACACAGCCAGAACCGCGAGTAACGTCGCAAACGCATAATGACGCCACTCCCACGTGACCAAAAAATAATTTGTGTAGAGCAATCCACGCAGATGGATGGGAATGTGCGATACGCCCCAAGTCATTAACGCGCCGAGCAAGCAACCGAGCACCGATCCAATCGCAGCGATCAACGCGCCCTGCCACAGGAAGATTGCGCTGATATCCTTCCGGCGGTACCCCATCGAACGCAAGATCGCGATCTCCTTAATCTTCGCGAGCATCGACATGGTTAGGACATTAAAAATTCCGAAGCCGGCCAGTAGAATGATAAGCGAAACAGTAATCGCAACGGACATTCTCAAGGTCAGAAAAAGCTGGAGCGTGCTCTCTTCGCGTTCCTGCCAGCTAAGTGCGCTGTGCTGGAAAAGCGTTTCGAATCGGCTGGCCAATACCGGCGCGCGATTTCGGTCGCGCAGCTTGTAGATGATCATCGACGCTCCAGAAGGCTGTTGCAGCAGGGCCTGCGCAACTTTGGCGTGCGAGTAAATGCGAGTCGAATCGATCGAGCCAATGCCTGCGCGTGCGATGGCTGCAACATTGAATCGCCAGTACTCGCCGTTGGGGGCAAGCAACTGCACGGTATCGCCCACGTTCGTCTGGAGGAGCTCTGCCAAGCGCGAACCGACAATGATCGCGCTGGTGTTATTTCGAAAGTCATCATAGCTGCCGTAAATCAGCTGGCGCAGGATATCGGTAGTTTGTGCATGGAGGGCCGGATCTATGCCGTAAAGCTCGACAGTCGCGTTCTCAAATCCGGCGCGAGCGTTTACATTGCCACGCAGAACCGGTGAACAGGAGATGACATCGGGGAATTGCCTGCTCACCCGCATGATTTCATTGGGATTGGTAATTCCTTCAAAGTAGAGACGCCGCCCAGTACTTCCCTTGGAGTTTTTTGCCGCGACCATGAGCGGCTCGTATCGCGGTCGAAAACGGGACTTGACGATTAGCGCGCCATTGCTGCCGATGTTGGACTCGATGAAATATCGAGAGAAACCCTGCGTCTGAGCCTGCGTGCAGATGAAGATTGCGACACCGAAAACCACGCCGCTCAAGCTCAAAAGCAATGCCCGCTTGCGATGTGTTAAAAAACGCAGGGCGATGTACAGCGGAGGCGTCACGGCGCTTTCGGTGGAGGCGGCGCGTTGATCATACGTTGGCGCACCGGCTGGCCGGAGTGGAACTTGTCCTGATCGGCAACGATTACATGATCGCCGTCAGCGAGACCACTGAGCGCCTCCGAAAAATCAAGTGTGCGAAATCCCACGTTGACTGTTCGTCGCTGCACGATTCCCCCATTTACCACCAGCGCTTGATCGACAAGCAGCGCGCGAGTCGGTAGGAGCAGCGCATTTTCATGCACGCCGGTAATGACGTTCATCTCTCCAGTCATCCCGACCATCATGTTGTCTGGTGGATTTTCCATATCCAGCACAACGGTATAGCGCTGAGTGGTTGGATCGGCCGCGGGCTGAATTGACGTGACTCGGCCCGTAAACGTGCGCGTGCGATAGGCGTACAATTGCACTTTTGCTTTCATTCCTGGCTTTACTTCGCCTACGTCTTCCTCGTTGACTTCGCCACGTACATAAGTCTTTCGCGAAGAGACGGTGAAAAGCTCATTCCCATCCGAAACCAGTTCGCCATCGATCGTCTGAACGTTGGTCAGAATTCCGTCAATCGGCGAGCGGACTTCGGCATTCTTCATTTCCGCTTCGAGCTTCTTCGAAGTTTCCTCAAGAGATTTGAGATTGCGATCTCGCTCGATGCGCTCCGTCTCGACCGCGCCGCGTAAACGGTTTACCTCACTTTTGGATTTCTGATACTCAACAGCGGGCACGTTCCCCGAGGAAACGACTTTTTCGAGCCGTTGGAGATTGTCCTCCGCTGCTTTGAGCAACTCCGAGGACGGCAATGGGAGAGCCGCGCGATCGACGGCTGCCTGCAAATCGGTGCGCGCTTGTTTCAGTTCTCTGGAGGTTTCTTCATCAGCAATCGTTGCCAGCAATTCGTTCCTTTGGACGCCTTTGCCGATTGCGCCCCGACCGGCAGAGAAAGGCTCGGCCAGTCGGATAAACCCGTCGTTTTGCGCCCGTACACGCACTACAAAGGCAGGTTCGATTCGCACAGTGCCGTAAACCGCCGCAATCGCCGTGCCGCGCCGCACGGCAGTCACTTCGGCGACCGACATTAGAAAAAAATACGCCGCCGCGAAAAGGACTACGACCGTCGCGGCACTGATCCATAAAACGGTCTTTGATTCCGGCAATTTCAATTTCGGAGAACTAGTCTGATGCCCACTGCTGCTCTTTGCAATACGCTCGTGTCCCGACGTAGCCGTTCTTGTTTGCTTTCGTTCGTAGGTTTTCAAGACCATTATTGCCAAGACACTGCTGCCAAGATATCCGTTCGATCAGTACGTTTTCAGGGACTGACGATTTCCCATCTAAAGCTATTGGCTGCTGGGGACGCGTCAGCGATTGGACGACTTATCCCCTTCTGACCCAGTTTTGCGAGTTTCGTACGAAAATTGAAAATACCGGCCGGTAGCGCGGTCCCATTCCGCAAGTGCGACGTTATGCTGATAAATTGCATCCAGCAGTCCGCTCTTCGTTTTCAAGAAACCGTTTTGCGTAACGCGGTATTCAAACGCCGAAGCCAAACCGTTGGCGACGTTCTCCTTAACGGTTTGGGCGCTCTCGTCCGAAGCGGCGGTGGCGGATGCAAGTGATTGTTCGCGAGCAGCGGTTCCCTGAATCTCGTTGGCAATGCGCGGAAGTTCCCGGCTCACGTCCGCTTCTAATTTTCGGCACGTTAGTTCGTTTTCCTCTCGCGCCGCACGCGCCCTTAAGACCGCTCCCCCTACCTTTCCATTATCAATGACGCGCCACGTATATACCGCCTTTTCACGAACTTCCGAGCCAATGAAATCCTGCGTCTTGCTTGTCGATTCTTGCCGATGAATCCCTTTCACAGGCACGTATTCGGCGGGAATGCTTCCCGTTAACGTCGGATAATAGTCGGCTGCAATAATGCGTTGATCTTCATTTGCAGCGCTTACAAATAAACGGGCGAGTTTGAGATCAACCCTGCGTTGTAAAGCTGCAGCTGTTTCCGTATCGAGATCGACCTGCACGGGGACAAACTTCAGCTCGCCTTCTGGTTCGGGCAGCGATGATCTTGCAGGGTCGATGCCCATTGCTTGCGCCAGATTTAGTTGCGCTTCTCGATAGGCGCGTTGCGCGCCTTCCATTTGCGGGACCAGTTCGTCAGCCAGGATAGTTGCGCTCGTGAATGCGCTTCGATCGGCTAACCCCGCTTCAAGGCGATTTTTCTGTGTCGCAACATTTTCGTGCAATTTTTGTAGTTGATCGTTTCGAATCGACTCCAGTGATCGGTTGTAAAGCGCCGCGTAAAACGCGAGCCGCGCAGCATGCAACTGTTGGACCACGACGACATTGAGCTGCTGTTGGGCAATGAGCACCTCAATGTCTCCACGCCGAAGCGAAGGGGGTACAGCCATATTGAACAATGTCTGTTCCAAGTTGCCGCGACCGACTGCGAATCCTTTTACTCCATTCTCACCAGAGCGGTGACCGTACTGTACACCCGCGGGAACACCGACTTCGAAGTCGGGATAGACAATCGAGCGAAAGACCAAGCGCTGCCCGGCAGCTCGCTCGAGATCGGCTTTGGCCTCGAGTATCTCTTGATTTCTTTCGAGGGTCGTGCGCAGGACCTGTTGCAGAGTGATCGCGCTGGTCGGGTGCGCGAATGACGCAATCAGAACTAGAGCAAAAATATGAACGCCCGCTGCTGGCTGTAGCCGCTTCCCTGTGGGAAGCGCAAGACCGAAGCGCTTAACCTTCGATTTTAATGGCAAGTTCATCGCTGACTCATTTTTTGCGGCGGCCTGGCCACATCAGCCGCGTGCGCAGCATTGGGATTTTCATTTTTCACGTCTTTAAAGTCGGATCCGAAATTGAGCGCTTCGGCTGAACTGGCGCAGGCGTGACCAAGGTGGGCCAGAGCCACGTTATGCAGATAGATCGCGCTCAATCGGGTCGTGCGCGTCCGGGTCACATCCGCGGCTGCTTGCAGCACGTCAAGTTGTGTTCCCAAACCCGCGGCAAAGTTCCCTCTGGCCATGTCGAGCGCTTGGTCCGCCGTTTGCACGTTTTTTGTTTCACTCTCCAGTACTCGGTCGGCTTGTTGGAGATCAAAAAATGCGCTGCGCACTTCCGAGCCTACACTGCGCCGCGCTGCTGCCAGGGCTTGTACTGCCGCGTCACGCCTGGCGCGCGTCGCCTGCATACGTCCTTTGGTTGCGTGCCCATCGAAAATATTCCATGTCGCGTTTATGCCCACTACGCCTCCGTAGTTAAATTCAGGACCGACGTCCGGGTCTCGCTCGCTGTAAATTTCATACCCCGAGAAGGCGCGCACGTGCGGACGCGTAGCGCTCCGATCCAAGATGTACTGCTGATCTTCGATTTGGATGTCTTTTTCCCGGCTTTTGAGAATGCCACGGTTAGCATCCGCCCGTGCGAGACAGTCGTTAAGGTCGGGATGATTGGGCCGATACTGCAATTCGCCCGAAATTTCGAACAAAGGCGCCTGTGACCCCGGAGGGATATCGGTTCCGAAGAGTTCTGCCAGCCGCAGATATGAGTTTTTTAAATCGGTCTGCGCGCTAAAGAATTCCGGTCGCTCGTTGGCGAGTGCCACCTCGGCCCGCTGCACGTTTAATTTACCAACAATGCCAGCGTTGAAATTTTCCTGCTCGCCTTTGAGTTCCTGTTCGAATACGCGCACAGAATCTTCGTGTACCCGGACTTTCGCCCGGTTCAGAAGCAGTTCATTAAACGCGATTCTCACATCCATCGTGACGCGGCTGATCGTTTCCTGAAGGTCGTAATTTGCCTTGGTGATGTTCAGTTGGGCGATTGCCACCTGACTGCCGACTGCGCCGCCAGTATAAATGTTCTGTTCGAGTTTTACGATCGCGTTGTAATCTTCCTGTCGGAGGTTTGTCTCGCTCTGGGTCTGTCGCTTATCGTACAGACCACTGGAGCTCAGCGACGGGAGATATCCCGAGCGGGCTTCAATAAAACCACCACGAGCCGCTATCACTTTCTTCTGCGCGATAAGGATCTCAGGGTTGTGTTGCTGGGCTTGGAGAACTGCTTCCTCGATCGTATAGGCAGGCATCGCCTCGACCAATCCTGAGGAAACGGTCAAAGCGGCAGCGATCATTACATTGATGGCTGCGAATTTCGAACACATATGGTTTATTTCCTGGCGGAGGCGCTCCCTGCCTTCAGAACGCCTCTGACTCTTGCCCTTATATCAGGCCTTGCAAGCCGGTGCGACTTCAGACACATTCAGGCTTCGCGGCCCGGTTTCGGGGGCCCTAACTAGGCGGGACGCGGCGGCGATCCAAGCCTAATTTATCGCTTGCTCCGGATTACTTAGTTCAGGTAGGTTTTAGTTTTTAGAAATGAGAAAAATCAGAATCGCAATCGTAGGCGTTGGAAACTGCGCCAGCTCGCTCGTGCAGGGAATCAATTTTTATGATGGCTCCTCCGTCAACGGTACCAGCATTGGCTTAATGCACCGTCAGATCGGCGGGTATCGTCCGAGTGACATTGAAGTGGTCGCTGCTTTCGATATCGACCGGCGCAAAGTCGGCCTGGACGTGAGCAAGGCTATTTTTTCGCCGCCCAATTGCACAAAGGCGTTCTGTGAAAAGATCAAGCTCACCGGCGCGATCGTAAAAATGGGGTGCGTTTTGGATGGCTACCCGCCACACATGCAGGATCAGGATCCGCTGCGCACATTTCTTCCACTCGAGAAGGAAACTTCTCGCGAAGACATTATCGCCGAGCTGAAAAATTCCTCTGCGGAACTGATGGTTAATTATCTTCCCGTCGGGTCCGAGCAGGCCACTCGATTCTATGCCGGTTGCGCGCTTGAAGCCGGCCTCGGCTTTGTCAATAACATCCCGGTATTCATCGCGAGCGATCCTGCTTGGGCAAAACGATTCGCGGATAAAAATCTGCCGATCATTGGGGACGATATCAAGGCCCAGGTGGGTGCCACCATCGTGCATCGATCGTTGGTCGACCTGTTTCGCAAGCGCGGCGTGAAAGTTGTGCGCACTTATCAGTTGAACACCGGCGGCAACACCGATTTTCTGAACATGCTGAATCGTACCAGGCTGGCATCGAAGAAAGCTTCGAAGACCGAAGCAGTCCAATCGGTCATGGGTGATCGTCTGGCGGACGAAAACATCCACATCGGTCCGAGCGATTACGTACCTTGGCAACTCGACAACAAGATTGCGTTCATTCGCGTGGAAGGCCGTCTGTTCGGCGACGTGCCGATGGAAATCGATGTGAAACTGTCCGTCGAAGATTCGCCCAACTCGGCCGGCGTAGCGATCGATGCGATTCGCTGTTGCAAGGTCGCCCTCGACCGCGGCATCGGCGGCGTGTTACATTCTCCTTCCGCCTATTTTTCCAAACATCCTCCCGTGCAAATGACGGACGACGAAGCGTTTCGCTGCGTAGAGCAATTCATCCGCGGCGACCGAGAAAACTGACACCAAACGATTTGTAGATTTTCGTCGGCAGTCTCCGCTAGAAATCACCGGATAATCGACGCCATTCTTCGCTCAGCTCGTCGTCACCGTAGATAACGAGCTGGCCCGTGGCAGTGGAATAAACTGCGGCGGTGACGCGCGCATTTGTTAGCTTCAAGACCGCCTGCCAGTAGGCTGCCATTTGTGGCCGGTAAAGCTCCCGCAGGAAGTCGATCTTATCTGCGGCGATCCGGTTCGTTTTCCAATCGAGAATAAAAACCACGTTCGCCTTCTGATTAAACGACGCCAGATCGATAATTCCTTCGAGACATTTGTGATTCATTTTCCAAAAGAACGGCATCTCCTGACGAATCTGGTGCGCGTCGCGCAAGATGCGTGCGAGTCCGTCGGCGGACTCGATATGCGTTCGCAACAGCTGCCACTCGCGCTTCGAGCGGGCAACATCCGGTGACGTGGTAACGTTGCGCTCGAAGGTGTCGCTCCACTTCTTCGTCTCGGATTGCCAATCGATTTGTTCGGCGAAATCGTGCCACCAAACTCCATAACGCTTGGCTGGATTTTCGATTCGCGGTGGTCGCAATTCCGGTTCCAACTCGATCCATTCCTCGACGCTTGGACTTTCGCTGGGTTCTTCTTCCGTCGGCGCGAACTGACTCGGCGTGACTGTCTCTATGATAGAGGCTGCTCTCTGTCGTGCAATGTCGACCCAACCAGTCTCAATTCTCAGCGCGCGTAAACTGTTAGCGACCAAGTCAGGTGCGTGTTCCTTGTGACGCGCAGTGGTTAGCTCGCAAAGCATCGCTTCATCGGAGAGGTCTGATATGATTTGGGCGTTCGGCTCTTTCGCGTCGGCTTGTAGCCATTTCAATTGCGTGTCACTGAGGACGCCGCGCTTGCCTCGAA
>DATARG010000033.1:0-6875 GCA_036264275.1 Candidatus Udaeobacter sp.
GAAATCATGGAGCTGTTTCGCAAGCTCAATGAGGAAGGCATGACCATCGTGCAAGTCACACACTCGGATAAAAGCGCTTCATACGGGAAACGCGTCATTCAGCTGCGCGATGGATGGATCGTTAACAAATAGCGGGAGAAAATTACCATGCTACTGGATTCATTTCGTCAGGATGTTCGAGTCGGACTGCGTCTTTTGTTCAAAGACAAGACGTTTTGTTTTTTGGCAATGCTCGTGCTTGGTCTCGGCATTGGCGGCGCAACAACCCAATTCACCATCGTCAACGCGATCGTATTGCGCGGATTCTCCTTCCCCCATCCGGAACAATTAATGAGCGTCGGCCTGATCGATCCCAAGGCGAGCGATCAAAACAATAATTTCGGTCTCGGCAATACTCCGACCGCTCAGGATTACGAGGACCTGAAAGCGACGCAGAAATCATTCTCGATGATGGCCGGCTATCTCAACGGATCGACAGTCAACGTCACTTATAAGAATAATCCGCAACGTTATACCGGTGGTTACGTAACCGAAGATTTTTTCAAGATTATCGGTGTCTCGCCGGTGCTTGGTCGCGATTTCACCGCCGCGGACAATAAACCGGGCGCGGAGAAGGTCACCATCCTCGGCGACGAAATCTGGCGACGCGATTTCAATGCCGACCCAGACATTGTTGGCCAAAGCGTCCGAATTAACGGCAAAGCCGCCACTATCATCGGGGTGATGCCACCGAACTTTAAGTTCCCGGTTTCGGAGGAGCTGTGGACGCCTTTATATAATGAGTTTCCGCCACAACCGCGGGGCGATCTACGGCTGGGAGCGAGCAATAATGCGCCCGCAATCATGGGCCGGCTCAAGGCGGGTGTGACTATCGATCAAGCGAATGCGGAGTTTATTGCGCTTGCTCGCCATTTGGCAGATGACAATCCCAAGACGAATCAGAATCTGACGTCGGCCAGCGTGCAGCCGCTGCTGAATACATTCACCGGCGTCCAATTTCGCCAGACCGTCTGGGCAATGCTCGCCGCGGTGATTCTGGTTTTGCTGATCGCCTGTGTGAACGTGATGAACATGCAGTTTGGCCGTGCTGCGTTGCGGGCAAAGGAACTGGCGATTCGCGGTGCACTCGGTGCGACGCAATGGAGACTCGTGCGACAAATGTTGACCGAGAGTCTGGTGGTCGCGGTGTTCGGAGCCATCGCGGGCATGCTTATCGCCTATTGGGCTATCGATTTCTTCGTTCGGTCGATTAACGCGTTGCCTTTTCCGGCCCCTTATTATTGGAAGTTCACGATCGATGGATCGGTGCTCGGTTTCACCATAGCGATCACTCTCCTCGCCACGATCGCCTCCGGTCTCATCCCGGCATTCCTGAGCGCCAGAGGCAACGCAGCCGAGATCATGAAAGAAGGCGGCCGCGGCAACAGCAGTCGCATGGTCAACATCATCACCCGCGTGCTGGTGGTCGCGCAAATTGCGCTGACTGCAGCGCTATTGATTGCAGCGACGCTAGAAATCAAATCGATCCGAAATCAGATGAAGCTGGACTACGGCTACGACGAAAACGGCATTTACGCTGCGCGGATGGCTTTGATGGAGGGCGCGTATCCAAGTGAAGATTCGCGGCGTGAGTTTTTCCAGCGTGCCGTGCGCGCGCTGCGGGCCAACTCCCAGTTCGAGTCCGCTGCGATGAGCAGTCGCTTCCGCATGACATTCGATGGCCAGGGCCAATACGAAGTTGACGGGCAGAATTATCTCACCGATCGGGATCGCCCGCGCGGAAATTTCGAATCGGTCTCGGAAAATTATTTCACGACGCTTGGTTTGAAAATTCTCGAAGGCCGTGATTTCACCATCGACGACGTCGATTCGAAACAGCCGGTGGCGATTGTGAATGCCAGTTTTGCCCGAAAATATTGGGGCAACCAAAGCGCGATTGGTCATCGGATCCGAATCTTCAATCCCGGCCAACCGCAGCCGTGGCGAACCATTGTCGGCGTGGTGCCGGACACGTTGATGCAAGGTCCCTTCGATCAGCAAACCGAGAGCGTGGGATTCTATATGCCTTTGCTGGGCGCATCTCCGGCTCCTCAATTTTGTACGATCCTTGTTCGTCCGCGCGCAGGTCAACGGGCTGACACGCTTGGCCCGGCTTTGAGCAAAGCGGTTACCGAACTGGATTCGAACCTCCCGACTTATTTTGCCGGAACGCCGTGGCGATTTCACAATGAAATTCTCTCCGCCAATCGGATCATCGCGACGTTGTTCACGATTTTCGGAATCGTCGCGTTCATTCTTTCCGCTGTCGGACTTTATGGTGTGATGAGTTTTTCGGTGAACCAGCGCAGGCAGGAGTTCGGAATTCGAATGGCGCTAGGTGCTGACGCCGCCCGAATTTTTCGAATGGTGATGACGCAGGGCGCGTGGCAGCTTGCGATTGGTCTTGTACTTGGCGCTGGTGGAATTGCGTTATTGCTCGGAGTCATTGCGGCCGCTGCCTTGAAAAACATTTTGTTCAAGGTGAACGCGCTCGACCCGACGATTTATTTCGCCGTGGCAGGATTACTCACGCTTGTTGCAGCTGTCTCCTGTTTCGTTCCCGCTCGCCGCGCTACACGTGTCGATCCTGTGGCGGCGCTTCGTTATGAATAAACCGCGGAGATCATCCAGATGTTAGATGATGTTCGCTACGCGGTTCGACAGCTCGTAAAAAGCCCAAGCTTTACGATTATTGCCGTATTCGCGCTCGCGCTCGGCATTGGCGCGAACACCGCGATCTTCAGCGTGGTGAATGCGGTTTTGCTGCGACCGCTTCCCTATCCAGATTCGGAGAAATTAATTTTGCTGCGCGAACGCTTGGTCAAGCCAGGTGGATTCGAGTCGGGTTCGGTCAGCTATTTAAATTATCTCGACTGGCGGGCCGCGCAGCACAGTTTTCTCGATCTTGGACTCGTTAGGGCGGAGGACGTTAATCTTTCCGCCGCTGATGCAGGTTCGCGGCCGGAACGCATTCGGGCGGCCCGGGTCACGGCAAATTATTTGTCGATCTTGCGAGTGCCGCCGCGTCTCGGACGGGATTTCGTGGAGAAAGACGACCAGCCCGGCGCCGCCAGGGTTGTGTTGATCAGCGAACGGCTCTGGCGAAATCGTTTCGGTGCGCTACCGCTCGCGCTTGGACAACGTTTGAATGTGGACGGTGTGCCCCGCGAAATTGTCGGTGTCGTTTCCGAGCGCGTTCGGTACCCACGCGATTGCGACATTTTCGTCCCCCTGGCAGATCTCCGCGCCGACCACGATTTTCTTTCGCGCGGCAATCACGAAGCATTCTCCTGTCTGGGACGATTGAAACCCGGAGTGACGTTGCAACAAGCAGGGGCGGATTTGGACATTATTGCCAGCGGTCTGGCGCAGCGTTACCCCGATTCGAATGCCGGCCGCCAGGTCGCCGCAAAATTGCTGCTTGAGTTCGCCGTTGGCGAATATCGATATCTTCTCCACCTGTTGCTCGCCGCTGTCGGTTGCGTTTTGCTTATTGCCTGCGCCAATGTCGCCAATCTCCTGTTGGCGCGCGGGCTTTCGCGCAGCAAGGAACTGGCTGTGCGGGCTGCGCTGGGAGCGAGCCGATGGCGTCTGGCCAGGCAAGTTTTGATTGAGACCGGCGTAATCGCCGTTCTCGGCGGATGCCTCGCGGCGCTCATCGCGGTGTGGAGTCTGGACACAATTCGCGCGATCGCGCCGGCCAACGTTTCTCGTTTTCAGGAAACAAGCATCGACTTGAACGTGTTGTTTTTTACCACCGGCATCGTTGTCTTCGCCACATTTCTCGTTGGTATTTGGCCCGCGCTGCGTGTTTCGAACAATGTCGCGATGGCGAGCCAGCTTCATGCCAACGGCGCACGCGGAAGTGACGGCGTACAACGACAGCGCGCTCGTTCCGTTCTTGTGATCGTGCAAGTCGCACTCGCCGTCGTTCTGCTCGCGGCCGCCGGGTTGACGTTAAAAAGTTTCCAGCGGGCGGAACAAGTCCCGCTCGGATTCAACCCGAGCGGGGTGTTGAGCATGAGCGTCGCGTTGCCTGTGGCTCGTTACCAGACGCCGAACAAGATCACGCGGTTCTGCGAGCAACTAATCGAAAGAATCAAGACACTTCCGGGCGTGACCACTGCGGCATTTTGCACTAACGCTCCATTCACACCTAACGAGTGGGACAGTTCCTTTCATATCACGGGCACGCCCGCCGATCCTCCCGGCCAGGAACCCGTCAGCGAGATGAGCATCGTTTCGCCCGATTACTTTCGGGTGCTCGAGATGTCCATGTTACAAGGTCGAGCCTTTAATGCTCAGGACCTGGCCGGGCATCAGCTCGTCATGATCATCGACGAACGCGCGGCGCAACGATTTTTTCCTGGACAAGATCCGGTCGGCAAGCAAATCGACGATCCCGTCACAGTTGGCGAGCCGAACCAAATCGGACCGCCCATAACAATCATCGGCATCGTCGCACACAGCCGGCGCAGCGCACCGGGCGAACGAATGGACGCTCGCAATCTGGCGATGATGTATTTCGCCGGTGCGCAGTTTCCGCGGAAAGAGCAGAGACTCATGGTTCGCGTCAGTCCCGGACACGATCCACACGCACTCATCAACGCGATCAAACAGGAAATCGCAGCGATCGACCCCGAGCAGGCCGTTTCTGACGTTGCGACGATAGAGGAAAACATCGCTGACAGTCTGGCTTCGCGAAGATTGTCGATGACTCTGCTTGGTGTTTTCGCCGCGTTGGCGCTGGGCTTGGCCAGCATAGGGCTTTACGGCGTTATGGCATTGACCGTGACGCAGCGAACACGCGAGCTCGGAATCCGTCTCGCCCTCGGCGCGGATCGGGCCCGAGTCTTTCGGCTCGTTCTTGGCCAGGGTTTTCTTCTGGTTGGAATCGGTTTAATCGCGGGATTGCTATTGGCTGCTTCAACCGGGCGTGCGCTGGCGAGCATTTTATACAATGTGAGCGTCTGGGATCTTACCGGGTTTTTCAGCGCAGCTGTCACTCTCGTTGGCGTTGCATTGATCGCCTGCTGCGTGCCGGCGCGCCGCGCTACACGTGTCGATCCCATCATCGCTTTGCGAACCGAGTAACGTCATGATTCGCCAACTTCAATTCGCGTTTCGACAGCTGATCAAAAATCCCGCGTTCTCGGCCGTTGCGATCCTGACGCTCGCGCTCGGGATTGGCGCGAACACCGCGATCTTTAGCATTGTCAACGCCGTGTTGCTCCGGCCGCTGCCTTACCCAGACGCCGACCGGATCATGGTACTGAACGAATCCTCCGGGCCGGGACAGGATTATTCGGTTGCGCTGCCGGATTATTTCGATTGGCAAAAGGACAACACCGTTTTCGAACATCTCGCCGCTACTCACAAAGAATCGCGCAATCTGAGTGGCATTCCGGGTCGCGACCCCGAACGCGTATCGTGTGCTTCGGTCACGCGAAACTTTTTCAACATTATCGGACTGCCGCCGCAGATCGGCCGGACGTTCAGCGAAGACGAAGATAAAGTCGGCGCGCCGCCGGTCGTGGTCATTAGCGATCGGCTTTGGCAGCGCGCGTTCAATCGCGATCCAAAAATTCTGGGCCAGGCGATCGCTCTTCACGATCAGAGTTACAGCGTCATCGGCGTGATGCCGCAGCAAGTGACGTCGCCGCAGGATACCGATGTCTGGATGTCGATGATGCGACGCAGCAACAACAACGTGTGGATGTCGCGAATGATCCATCCAATGATTTATGCGTGGGGTAAGCTCAAGCCCGGCGTGACGGTTCAGCAAGCACGGACGGAAATGAAGGGGATCGCGGCGCGGTTGGAAAAAACCTATCCGGACACAAACCGCGGAGAAACGGCAGTCGTTACGCCGTTAATTGATAATCTGGTCGGCAAATATCGGACAAATCTTGGACTGCTGCTCGGAGCCGTTGGCCTCGTTCTTTTGATTGCTTGCGCCAATCTTGCCAATCTGTTTGCCGCGCGAGGTGCCGCCCGCGCGAGAGAATTCGCGATTCACGCCGCAGTCGGAGCGACCCGCGGCCAAATTATCAAAAAGCTTTTGCTCGAGAGTTCTTTAGTCGCGCTCCTTGGTGGAGCGCTCGGCTTCTTATTTGCGGTTTGGGTTCGTAACGGATTAGTCGCGCTGAGTCCGGGGGACGTTTCTCGGTTTCAAGAAGTCTCCTTTGATCTGCGTGTGCTGGGATTCACGTTTTTGGTCGCGTCGATCACAACGGTGCTTTTCGGATTATGGCCGGCATGGCAGGCCTCGCACGCGGACGTCCAACTTGCGTTGAAAGAGGGGTCTTCAGGAAGTGGCGATCCGCCATCGGCCAGGCGTGCTCGGGATTGGCTCGTGATTGGCGAAATCGCACTCACCGTCACTCTATTGGTTGCGGCAGGTTTGGTTCTCAAAAGTTTTTCGCGGCTGCAATCGCTCTCATTAGGCTACGAACCGCGCGCGCTCTTTACTGCGCGCTTCGAATTGCCGTGGCAAAAATATAATGACCGCGACAAGATCAACATATTCGCCAAAGCCCTGCTCGACAAAATGCGCACGATCCCGGGTGTGCAAGACGCAGCGATTAGTTCGAATGGGCCGCTCATGGGCGGCTGGCAAACCGGCTTTTGGCGCGAAGAGAACCCGCGCCCGCAACCTTCGGACATGTTGAATAGCGATCTTGAAGTGGTGGGCGGCGATTATTTTCAAACGCTCAAAGTGCCGCTGCTGCGCGGCCGCACGTTCAACGAACGCGACACGAAAGATTCGCCCCGCGTCATCATTATCGACCAGGCAATGGCCGAACAATATTTCCCGGGCGAAGATCCGATCGGCA
>DATARG010000046.1:0-3104 GCA_036264275.1 Candidatus Udaeobacter sp.
GGTCGGAAAAACGAAAAGCAAAAGCAATTGAGCGATGAACGCGTCCGTTCTCCTTCGGACTAGCCTTCGTACTTAAAGGACAGCTGTAATCGAGTTCGGAACTCGACGACTTTGCCATCCTCAATTTTCACATCCATCTTCACAACCTCGGCAACGCGCAAATCACGCAGCGTACCTGCCGCAGTTTGCACCGCGGTCTTTGCCGCATCCTCCCACGACTGGGTACTCGTCCCGATTACTTCAGTTACTCGGTAGACTGACTCCGCAGATTTATCTTTTGTGGCCATAATGTTTCCTTTCTATCAACTTGTTTAGACTTCCCTGAGAGAAATGTTTATGCAAGCGACCGCACAAGCTGACGGGGAAACATCTTCGGTCAGGCTGCGTGTTGCCTTGATGCCGCAGCGCTGACGCAGTTCTAGGATTGCAACGATAAGTGCTGTCGAGTACCACTTAAAAGTCATGTTTTCGATTCAAAAGCTACTCGGGCGCGACGAAAAGTTCTACGATTTGCTCGAAGCCAGTGCTCAGCAGGCGGACACAAGCGTCCATCACCTGATCGGTTTGTTGCAAAAACTCGAGCAGCATGACACTCCGGAAAATCTGGAGCAATTCGCCCACAGCCGGCGTGAGGACAAACGCATCACGCAGGAGTTGACCGAGCAACTTTCCAAGACGTTTGTCACCCCTTTCGAGCGGGAAGACATTCAGGAATTGGCATCCGCGCTTTATAAAATACCGAAAACGGTCGAGAAAATTGGGGAGCGCATCTTAATCTGCCCCGAAGATTTGGCCGGCCAAAGTTTTGGCAAACAAGTTGAGCTGCTCGATCAGGCAGCCGAAATGGTGCTAGCCATGGTAAAACAACTGCGCCCGGGGATCGACGCCCGCACCGCGCGCGAGATGAACGCCAAGCTCCAAGGCATCGAAGGCGATGCCGACAAGCTCGAACTGGAGCGGCTTCGTGATCTTTTCAAAGGCAATCACGCTGCGAAGCAGATTATTTTTCTCCACGACCTTTACGGGCTCCTTGAAAAAGTGATCGATCGCTGCCGCGACGCCGGGAACATCATCGTACAGGTGGCGCTGAAATACGCGTAGCAAACGGACCGCGTGCTCACGCTCATTTTGGTCATTCTGGCGGCTGTCATTTTCGAATACAGCAATGGCTTCCACGACGCGGCAAACGCGATCGCAACAGTCGTCTCGACGCGAGTACTAACGCCGCGTCAGGCGATCGCGATGGCTGCATTTTTCAATTTTACAGGAGCGCTATTCGGGGGTGCGGTTGCTTCGACGATCGGTAAAGGTTTGGTGGACACCGAGGTCGTCACGATGACGACTGTTTTGTGCGCTGTAATAGCCGCCTTTAGCTGGAACATTGCCACCTGGTGGTTGGGCCTGCCATCAAGTTCAAGTCACGCACTGATCGGCGGACTTTGCGGGGCCGCACTCGCGGCTGCCAGGAGTAATTGGTCAGTAATCAAATGGAACGAAGGTTTGTGGCCGAAGGTTGTCCTGCCGATGATCGCGTCGCCAGTTGCCGGCTTCGTGTTCGGCGCGCTTTTCATGTTTTTGTTGCTTGTCGCGGTGCATCGCTTGACGCCGCAATTTGTTCATTCGCTATTTGGAAAATTGCAAATCTTCAGCGCGGCGTGGATGGCTCACAGTCATGGCACAAATGATGCACAGAAAACGATGGGTATCATCACTCTGGCGTTGCTGACCGGAACAAAGGCGGGCACCTTCGATGGCTGGCCACGCTGGCTAGATTTTCTGAAAACCCCATCGTTCGTACTCCCCAAATGGGTAATCGCCCTATGCGCCCTGACGATGGCGGCGGGGACGGCGGCTGGCGGTTGGCGCATCATTCGTACGCTCGGCCATCGCGTAGTTAAATTGCAACCGGTACATGGCTTCGCGGCCGAAACGACCGCCGCGCTGATCATTCAAGTTGCGAGTTATTACGGTATTCCGCTCTCAACAACACACGTAATTTCTACGTCGATCATGGGCGTTGGCGCAGTAAAACGTTTCAGTGGTATTCGCTGGACGGTGGTGGAACGAATTGTTTGGGCTTGGGTTTTCACTCTCCCCGCAGCCGGCCTTATCGGCTACATCCTCGAACGGGCAATCGGAACGCATTGATCATAAACGAACCCGCGGCATCAAAAACGTGGACACACCAAAACATATCCTAACGACATTTGATGAATCGCTGAGCGATCTCCGAAAAGATCTGCTAACGATGGTGGAACTAACCGAGGGCAACCTCTCTCACGCGATCAACGGCTTGCTTCAGCGGGATGACAATCTTTGCACAAAAGCTATCGCTGACGACGAACAAGTTGATCAGTTGGAGAAGCAAATTGATAAGGCTGGTCTTGAAATTTTGCTACGGTACCAGCCGGTCGCGTCAGATCTGCGGCAAGTGATTTCGGCGATGAAACTTTCGCCCAACATTGAGCGCATAGCCGACGAAGCTACAAACATCGCCGAATGCGCGAGCAAGCTGAATAAACATCCGGCCCTGGCGGAAGTGAATTTGATCGTTCCAATCCGGGCGCATGCGATATCAATGTTCAAGGACAGCATCGACGCGTTTGTACGAGAAGATGTCGCGCTGGCGCGGGCGATCGTCAGCCGTGACGAGCAGCTCGATGATATGAATGCCGCTGCAAACCGGCAGTTGACCGAACGGATGATGCAAGACCGAGATCAACTGCTTGGCTATCTGAACCTGATCTTAATTTCGAGGTGCCTTGAACGCGTCGGCGATCACGCGACCAACATCGCCGAGGACGCGGT
The DNA here is from genome assembly GCA_036264275.1 of Candidatus Udaeobacter sp. GTDB lineage: Bacteria > Verrucomicrobiota > Verrucomicrobiia > Chthoniobacterales > UBA10450 > Udaeobacter. The sequence goes on from DATARG010000046.1 coordinate 2,809, forward strand.
TTACGCCGCGGCAGCGGAAGACATCAGGCATCAAACCTAACGACAATTTAGACCGGCCAGCGCGACTGTGAAGTTATAGGTGCTTCGCGAGATCGTCGGCTACGCGCTTGGAGAGACGAATGTGCCCGGCATCGCCGCAATCCATGGGCCATTGCACCATATCGATCCCACCGCCTGCAATATTTACTTGCTCGTTCAGATGGGTGATTTCGTTGACTGGACTGCTGTGAATTCCCATTCGTACCGGCAGCTCTGGATGGTTCTTCAACGCCTCGCTGATTTCCAGCGCGCATAGG
>DATARG010000104.1:0-9454 GCA_036264275.1 Candidatus Udaeobacter sp.
GCTCAGAATCAGCGTCGTGACGCCCCTAGAGGAACGTATCGGCTATAAATTTCGCAATTCGCTTTTGTTGGCCGAAGCGCTCACACACCCGAGCCTGGGACACGAAGCGCAGCGTTATCATTTTGATTATCAACGCTTGGAATTCCTTGGTGATGCCGTTCTACAGCTCGTAATCACTGAATACTTATTCAGCCATTTCCAAGTCGAAGCGGAGGGGCAACTCACGAAATTGCGTTCAAGGCTGGTTTCCCGGGACGCGTTGAAGACGCATGCTGCGGCTCTCGATCTGGGCCGTTACATTTTGATGGGACGTGGCGAAGAAGCCAGCGGCGGCCGAGAGCGTACGTCCACATTGGCCGACGCGTTTGAAGCGCTCATCGGCGCCCTTTACCTGGATGGCGGCTTGGACGTTGCCAAAAATTTCATTCTGACACAGACTCGCGCCGACCTTGCGAAGCTGGCGGAAGAGCCTATGGATTTTAATCCGAAGGGGGATCTTCAAGAGCTTTTACAAAGCATTTCGCCGCAAAGTCCCATTTACGAACTGGTTTCACAAAGCGGACCTGAGCACGAAAAAACTTTCGTCTCACAAGTTGTTTGGGAAGGAGTTGTTCTTGGTCAGGGCACCGGGCGGAGTAAGAAACAAGCGGAAACGGCCGCTGCACTCGAAGCCCTGCAATTAAGGGACTGGGAGAAGAAGCCGCAGGCGGGGACGCAAGGTCCGAATGGTGATTAGGATCGCTGGCCAGCGTATGAGGCCCAGATGCGCCCGGCGGTCGTGCCCTGCCGCTTTAGAACGAATGTCTAAGTGAGTCGACAATCCCAGATTTCGATCTCCAGCGGAAATGTTGCGAAATTGATTGGCTAACAAACTTTTTCGCCTGCTTGATTGCCTGTTCTAATGAGAAGCCGGACGCCAGGCCGGCGGTGATGGCGGCCGAATACGTGCAGCCTGTACCATGTGTTTTCACGCCGCGCACGAACGGCGCCGAGAATTCTATCAATTCGCCGTGGTGAAAAAGTAAATCGATTGCTTTGTCGCCGCGAAGATGGCCGCCTTTTAACAAAATCGAGGCGCGATATTCCTTCGCGAGATCTTTTGCAGCATTCTCCATTTGCTCACGTTCCTCAATCGTGGTCGCGAGCAACGACGCTGCTTCATCGAGATTCGGCGTGATCAGCGTCGCGAGCGGAAACAGTTTTGTTTTGTACGATTCAATAGCTCCAGGGCCGAGGAGACTGTCGCCACTCGTCGCAATCATTACCGGATCGACCACCAATAGAATGGGCCGCGGTGTCTTCTTTTTGGCATCTTGAATCGCCTGCGCGACGGCGCAAACGATCTCCTCCGAGCAGAGTAAACCGGTCTTAATTGCGCCGACCCGAAAATTTTCGAGCAGCACTTTGATCTGCTCGCGAACAATTGTCGCACTTAGCGATTCAATCCGCGAAACTTTACGGGGAACTTCGGCGACGATGCAGGTCACAGCCGTCAATCCATAAACACCAAGGGCGGTAAAAGTTTTCAGGTCGGCCTGAATACCGGCACCCGCGCTACAATCCGAACCAGCGATACTCAGCGCGACCGGCGTGTGAGATTGATTCGGCGCTTTCTTGTTTGAAGTGGCGCGATCACGGCGCGCCCGGCGGTCGCGCCCTACCATTTACGCGCCGTTCCCGTCGTTTCCGATGGCTTCAACCGGGCAGCCTTCCATCGCCTCTTTGCAAAGACCTTCTTCGTCCGGCGTCTCCGGCTGCTTGTAAACATAGGAATGGCCGCCATCATCATTCCTTTTGAAATTCGCCGGGGCGGTTTCGCGGCACAAATCGCAGTCGATGCACTGGTCATCGACATAGAATTTGCCCGGTATGTTCTCGGGGTATTTGTTCGCTGCGTCGGCCATGTTTCCCTGAAGGTGAAGTGGAACGTTAGAAAGAAAGGGTCCTAACGCAATAATCTGCCTGTTCATTGATGCAGACGCAACCGGAACGTCCCGCTGGCACGTATCTCTCCAAACGTAAACGGGTTGACGTAGTAGGCACCCTCCCCTCAATCTCTGCTCATGAAAAAGGATGCTGCCAAAAGCCTGCGCGCGTTCGCGGCAGAGTTGGCAATTTATGCGGTCCTTGTCACAGGTTATTTCTTTCTGGTCCTTCATGTTTTGGGCAACTGGCTGTACTGGCTCGAAACACAACATCGCCTCATTTATGCGTTTATGTGCATATTGCTCATCGCTGGTCAGGCCGTTGTCCTGGATGCAGTAACCACAGTTTTGTTCCGGCTACTGCGACGCCGTTGGAGATAAGTCATGTTTTTTCCAATCTCCAACTCGCACATCAACCCGCTTTACCTGGTCGTTGTCGGCTTTGTTATCGGAATTTTAGGCGGCTTCTTTGGCGTCGGCGGAAGTTTCATTGCAGGCCCGGCGCTTCGCCTGATGGGAGTGGATTGGAACTACGCGGTCGGAACGGATTTGGCGCACATTGTTGGCAAGTCGATCGTCGCAGCGAGGAAGCATCGCACGCTCGGCAATGTGGACCTGAAGCTAGGAATGATCATGGCGCTGGGCACGATCGGCGGCGCCGAAGGCGGCGCACAGCTGATCCAGGCACTTAAGCGCGCAGGTAACGTGAACACTGTTGTCAGCTGGGTCGCCATTGTTGTGTATGTCGGCATTTCCGTTTTCATGCTCTGGGAAAGCCACAAGACGCTGAAGTTAACACGCCGAACCGGTTCGGATGCAAAGGCTGCAGTGTCAAAAGCAGATCATTCGGCATTTGAGTCGGTGACGAAAAAAATCCAACGAATACGAATCTGGCCGATGGTCAGCCTGCCCACCTCAGGGATAAAGGAAATCTCGCTCTGGATCATAGTGGGGGTCTCACTCGTCGGCGGATTTTTCAGCGGATTTTTGGGTGGTGGCGCGGGCTATATCCGAATGCCGTCACTGGTTTATATCCTTGGTATCCCTACTCACCTCGCCGTGGGAACGGATCTTTTTGAAATCGTGATCTCAGCCAGCTACGGAACCTTTACGCACGCTATCAAAGGTAATGTGGATATCTTGATCGCGCTCGTTATGCACACCGGTGCGGTAATAGGCGCGCAGATCGGCGTGGTGGCTACGCAATATTTCGCCGGTCCGAAGATCCGCCTCGCTTTTGTGCCGCTGCCCTTGATCGGCGCGGCGATCGTCATCTACACACTCGTGACCGGCCACAAATTCTAGCCATGAAAATATTGATTTGCAGTGATGGCACATCCTCAGGTCAAACGGCAATCAACCTCGTCGGGTTGATGGCTGGTTCGCTCACAGCCGAAACCACGCTTTTGGGAATCGCAGAAAAACCGGAAGACGAGCAACCCTTGCGCGAAGCCCTTTATACGCAGTCGCAGGTACTCAGGCGATACAACGTGTCGCCTGAGATCGTCGTGCAGTTCGGTGAACCGATCTTGCAGATCCTGCAGCAAACCTCGCACAGCAAGTACGATCTGGTGGTCATAGGCGCGCGCTGGACCGGCGCGGTGGGACATTACTGGCGATCAAAGAGAACTTACGAAGTTGTTAAGGCCATTCAGCCGGCGGTGCTGGTGGCGATCGGCGAACAGCAACAACTGAACCGCTTCGTAGTCTGCACAGGCGGAAAGGAATTCATTGAGCAAGCGGTGCAATTTACTGGCAAAATCGCCGCCGCCGTAGGCGCCTCTGTAACTTTGCTTCACGTGATGGCTGAGCCGCCTGCGATGTTTTCCGATCTTGTACGCATGGAGGAAAATGTTGATCAGTTGCTCCAATCCAATTCCGAGCTCGGGACTAATTTGCGCCACCAAAAACGAGAACTCGACCGGCTGGGCGTCTCTGCTGAAGTTCATCTCAGGCACGGCATCGTGATCGATCAAGTTTTCGAAGAAGTCCGGGAGGGCAATTACGATTTAATCGTGACCGGCACATCCAAGGCGCGCGGGCTGTTTCGACACTATATCATGGGCGATTTAACGCGGGACATCTTGAACCGAGCGAATATTCCTGTACTCGTCGCCCGCGCTGGCCCGCCCAAACCAGCTCGAACGCTCTGGAAGGCGGTTAGAGGATTATTCAACAAACCGTAGGCGACGCTGCAGCTAAGATTGTTGCGCCGCCGAACAGCTATGCCTGCTCTGTTAAGCTCTGTGATGCACGCACCACAACAACCAGTCCCGCGCGGATCGAGGGTGCGTCGATGGTTAGGGCATCTATTCCGTGAATGGACGATTGAAAGCTGGCGGCCGATTACCCCGGCATCTGCGAAACCAGAGCCATCGAAATGGAGTGATGCTCAGGTAACCCTTGCGTGGCTAGGCCACTCCACAGTGCTTATCAATTTCTTCGGTATCACAATTCTCACGGACCCCGTCCTGTTCCCACGCGTCGGAATTCGTTTGCCGGGGATCACGATCGGCCCAAAACGCCTGACTGCGCCAGCGCTCCATTTTCCGGATCTACCGCAGATCGACGTAATTCTTCTGTCACATGCGCATTTTGACCATTTTGATCTGCGAACGCTGCGTTGTTTTGATGACACCACGCGCGTGATCACCGCTCGGGCCACGACTGATCTATTGAAACGAACGAGTTTTTCGAACATCACGGAAATGAGTTGGGGCGAACGCAAAAATTTAACCGCTGCTGCCGGCGAGATCACTGTTGCCGCATTCGCGGTGAAACACTGGGGCGCGCGCACCCAGCACGATATGCATCGCGGATACAATGGATACTTAATCGAGCGAAAAGGGCGACGAATAATCTTCGCCGGCGACACTGCAATGACCGAAAGCTTCGCCGCGTTGCGGCGACACGGCCCAATCGACATCGCAATCATGCCTATTAGCGCGTACAATCCCTGGATCCGATCACACAGCACGCCCGAGCAGGCAGTGCAGATGGCGGATGCGGCAGGTGCTCGCTTTGTTGTGCCAGTACACCATCAAACGTTCCGTCTTAGCCTTGAGCCCTGCCGCGAACCAATCGAACGGTTCGTAGCCGCCCTAACTAAAACTCCCGAGCGAATCGCGCTACGGGAAATTGGCGAAACATTCGTGCTGCCTTCGTAGAGCGCTTGTGCGAAGCGCCGCCGGATGCAATCTTTTGCCCGCTTCCCGCCGACGTAGCTCAGCTGGTAGAGCAACGGTTTCGTAAACCGTAGGTCACGGGTTCGAACCCCGTCGTCGGCTTTACAACACGAGTCCCCACGAGAGCAAAGCAGACGCATCGCGCCATACCCGGCCGGAGCTGTCGCCGAGCACAACAACGATTACATCTTTGCCGGGACGCGTGCCGCTTGCAATCAGGCATTTGCCCGCACCGTCCGTGTAACCGGTTTTCATTCCGTTGCAGTACGGCAGTCGCCGTAAAAGCTTATTCGTATTTTCAAGCTCGCGCGTGCGGCCATTCGCATAGCGAAAGACCAGTTGAGGAAGACAGACGATGGAGCGAATCGTCGGGTTGGCATAAGCAGCGCGCGCGATGAGCGCAAGGTCGCGAGCGCTCGAATATTGTCCCGGGACCGGCAGACCATTCGGATTCACAAAGTGGGAATGCACAGCCCCAAGTTGCACCGCCCGTCGATTCATGACCTGGGCAAATGCATCGATGCTCCCGGCATTGTCCCGGGCCAGACACCGTGCAACATCGTTAGGACTTTTCACCAGCAAGGCCCGTAAAAGATCCATCCGCTGATAAGTCTCCCCCGCCTTGATTCCCAGCTTCACGGGCTCACACATGCCATCTACTGATTGCACCGTCACCGGCCGATCGAGAAAACCCGTCTCTGCCACGATCAACGCAGTCAACAATTTTTGCGTGCTCGCCGCTTGTCGCACCTGATCCGCGTTTTTTTCATACAAAATCCTGCCGTTATTGGCGTCGATAACCATCACTGAAGCTGCGCTGGTCTTCGGTATACCGTCCGGCGTGAACTCGGTAGGCGCCGCAATTGTATCGGGCTCTTCGGACTTTGCGCGCGCCCGGTGCGACCGAGCATGGCTCGACTTTGATTTCTTCGCCGTCGGTGCCTCGGACTCGGTGTCGTCATCTGAATTTTTTTGCGTTACCGCCTTTGCTTTCCGAACGGGCGCACTAACGCCGCTTGGCCGGACAATATCAGAATCAACGACGTCCTGTGCCCACGCGCTCAACGTTGAGCTCAGGATCAGAGCGCAAAGGAACCAAATTCGATTGCGCCAAATCATGGACGGAAAATTATGGACAAAACGTTCGCCTGCGCAAGTGCCCGCGCTGCGTATGCCTCGCGAACTTAGACGCCGTTTGAGACTTACAGGGAGTTAACATCTTTTGCGAAATGCGGCGTGTGGCGCAGCCGGCTGGCAGCATTGCGTACAAAGAATGTTATTTCTTACCGCGCTCGATGAGTTCGACCTCGTAACCCTCCGGTGCGTCAATGAAGGCAATTCTGCCACCGTTCGTTGAATGTGGTCCGTCCGACAACGGATAGCCTTTTGCCGCAGCGTGTTTGGCGAACTTGTCCAAGTCCTCGACCTCAAATGCGAGGTGCGTAAGGTCGGGCCCGACAACAATCGGGCCACTCCCGTCGAATTTGCATATCTCAATTTCCTCATCGCTACCTGGTGCCTTCAGAAATACGAGCTGTGACCCGCGCCCGGAAGTGTGGCGACGAACCTCCTGCAGGCCGAGAACCTCCGTGTAGAACGCGATGGTTTTCTCCAAGTCTTGTACACGATAGCGCGTGTGCAGTAATTTCTTGACCATCGGGTACTTTATTGGTTGAGCCGATCGGTTCAAACAGCTCTCTCTGGACAAAGTGGTTAAACCGGCTTCATTGCGCTCCTCGCGAGGTGCACCGGGCTCGAAGCTACGGTGTCAATGAGAGTCCACGACTGGACTGCTTTGTGTCATGTCGAGCGAAGGTCGAGACATCTCTTGCTGAGGTCCGAATTTCGAGAGGGTTCTCGACTTGGCCTCCGGCTTCGCTCGCATGACAGCAACGCCTATGAAAAAAATCGGAATACTTTTTGGACAGGAACAGAGTTTCCCGCCCGCATTTGTCGAGCGGGTGAATCAGAAAACCGGCGGCAAAGACATTGCCGCAGAGTTTGTAAAGATCGACAAAGTCATTCAGGGCGAACCATGCGGATACGACGTGGTGATCGATCGGATTTCCCAAGACGTGCCGTTCTATCGCGCCTGGCTCAAGAACGCGGCATTAACCGGCACTGCCGTGATAAACAATCCGTTTTGGTGGAGCGCGGATGAAAAATTCTTCAATAACGCGCTGGCAACAAAAATCGGTGTCGCTGTTCCGCGCACAGTGTTGCTTCCATCAAATCAGCCGCCACCGGATACAAACGACAAGTCGTTTCGAAATCTCGGCTATCCTCTCCATTGGGAAGGGATTTTTAACTACGTAGGCTGGCCTGCATTCTTCAAGCCATTCGCCGGTGGCGGATGGAAGAACGTTTATCGATTGCACAATCGAGAAGAATTCTTTCGTGCTTACAACGATACCGGACAGCTGGTGATGATGCTGCAGGAGGAAATCAAGTTCGATATGTATTTCCGGTGCTATTCGATTGATCAGCGCCATGTCCGGATCATGCCCTACGAGCCAAGGAATCCGTTTCATTTGCGTTACCGAACCGAGTGGCATGCGCCAAAGGAAATTCTGCAAAAGGTCGAGGAGGGCGTTCTGCGATTGAATCAATATCTTGGTTACGACCTTAACACCGTGGAATTTGCCGTGCGCGACGGCGTTCCGGTGGCCATCGATTTCTGTAATCCCGCGCCCGATTGCGAAGCGACGTTCATCGGTGAGCACAACTTCGAGTGGGTCGTGGAAGCAGTCGCCGGGATGGCCATTCGCAAGGCACGCGAGCACGTTCCCGGACGGGACAATCTAAGCTGGGGAAAGTTCCTGGAAGCCGCGGTAACACGACGTTCATTGGGCGAATTCGTGTAATGGTTCGGCGCGCTTGCGCCTGGGATTTCAGTTTGTCTGGCAAGGCTCGCCACTCCTGTGCGAGCCGCTCCGGCGTGCAAAGGACTGGCCGCCCTACCTGTCAGAAATAATCTGTGTAAATTCACGAAATCTGCGGATGTTTTCGTCCGAGCTGTCGCATGAAGGAGCATACGTTCACTCTGGGAATTGAAGAGGAGTTCGCGATCATCGACCCCGAGACGCGCGAGTTGCGTTCGCACATTCACGAAATCCTCGAAGGCGGAAAAATCACGCTCAAAGAGCAGATCAAGCCGGAAATGCACCAGTCGGTCGTTGAGCTGGGCACTGAAATTTGCGATTCCATTGGTTGCGCGCGCGATCACGTTACTGCACTGCGCACGAAGCTGGCGGAGTTGGCGGCCCGAAGCGGATTAAAAATCGCGTCGATGGGGACGCATCCATTCTCACACTGGCGCGATCAACTCATCACTGAAGGTGAGCGTTACGCGGAAATCCTCAAAGACATGCAATCTCTGGCGCGCGCCAATTTGATCTTCGGACTGCATGTGCACGTCGGTATTCCTAATCGGGAGACGGCAATCCACGTGATGAATCAAGCCCGCTATTTTCTGCCGAACATATACGCGCTATCGGTCAACTCACCGTTCTGGGTAGGCCAAAACACGGGCCTTAAAGGCTATCGCCTGAAAGTGTTCGAGCGTTTTCCACGCACTGGCATTCCGGATTCGTTCGAGTCGCTCTCTGAATACGAGGATTACTGCAAGTTACTGGTCAAAACCGGATGCATCGACAATGCCAAAAAAATCTGGTGGGACATCCGGTTGCATCCGTTCTTCGACACATTGGAGATGCGCGTATGCGACGCACAATCGCGCGTGGACGACACGCTCGCGATCGCAGCACTTATCCAGGCTGTGATTTCAAAACTGTACAAACTGCTGCACCAAAACACCACCTTTCGGATTTATCGGCGCCGTCTTCTGGATGAGAACCGCTGGCGCGCCGCGCGGTACGGGATCGACGGAAAATTGATCGACTTCGGCAAGGAAGCCGAAGTGGACGAAAGGAGCCTGTTAAACGAATTGCTCGACTTCGTCTCGACCGAGGTCAAGGAACTCGGCAGCGAGAGGGAAATGGCGCACATCGAGCGGATCATCCGCGACGGTACCGGCGCGGACCGGCAACTCGCTGTCTGGGAACGCACTCAGGACGTGAAAGCAGTCGTAGATCATATTGTCACCGAGACTTACGAAGGACTATCGCTGCCTCAGTAGCCCCGACTGAAAACTCTGCTTCGCTACAAAGCGCGTTGGGCGCTTACAGCGCTTTATAATTCACAGAAATCGTCCGGTAAATGAGGTTATCGTGTTGCGCCGAGAAATAAAACAGCTCGAGCATCGTCGTTCCGACCATCCATTGATATCCGACCAGTGTTTGAATCACATCGGTATCGTGGTCGCGAGAACGTGACACCAGTTTT
>DATARG010000119.1:0-2812 GCA_036264275.1 Candidatus Udaeobacter sp.
CAATTGTCCGGCGCGTCCGACGAACGGTTCGCCTTGCCGATCCTCATCCGCGCCGGGCGCCTCACCAATGAACATCAAATCGGCGTTAGGATTTCCGACGCCGAAGACGGTTTGTGTTCGCGAACAGGCAAGATGCGCGCACTTGCTACAGGCGCGAACGCGTTCGCCAACCGCTGCCAGTAAATCCGCTTTGTTTCGCGCAGCCTGCTGCTGTGACGCTGGGATCGATTCGTAGTCAACCAAATCCGCGATGGTCGCAACGGAAATGCTTACGAGGTCGGCAGCTTGCAATCGTGCCAGCACAGTTCTCGATGCGCGTGGCGCGTGATCGCTCTTTTCCTGAATCTCCTCCAGCGCTGCGATTACTAGATCGAGAGCTGGCTCCGTCATGTACGGCGATCATCCAAAATTCGCGCCGCGACTGCAAACGATTTCAGCGAATAGCGCGCGCACTTGCAATTTATCGGTGTCTGCAATCCGGGATGAACCCGAAATCACGGGTCAAAACCGCTGTCGTGATCATTTCAGCGAACAGCAAATTAGTCAAAACATGCGGCGGTCTTGCCGACCGGCCGCTTGATCCAGCAATTCCCGTTCAACGTCGAGTGCCGTTTTGAGGTCCATCTGCGCGTTCGCATCCGACGTCGCAGCGCTCGCCTTATTGGAGGCTGTTGGCCACTGAGAGAAATAGCCTGCAGCAATTTTCACCTCTGGTTGCACGCCGGCCGACGTGCTTACTTCACCTCGCCCGCACGTTACCCTGCTTGTTGTGCCGTCAGTCCAAACGGAAAACAGACAATCGGAATCGGGGCGGAGGGTTACCTGGCTTGTTTCGACGCTAAACTCTGATCCGCTGGTATCACTGTGGCTATATAAACTGACAATTCTTCCACGGTTTAATTGTATGGACGCACGTCGATCAAGCACGCCGTCCGCGGTCTCGTTGCCATCCTTCGTTAGTCTGAGATCTTGTATTTTGACTTCGGAATTTCCGGACAGTTGGACGAATGCGCCCGGTATTAACGCAAGATTCATCGAGGCGCCGTCTGATGTGCGAATTGTGTCGCCCGAGTGAATTTTGCTGTTTGAAGTAACCGGTTGAAAATCATTTTTCTCCGCGTTGCCGAAGACGACGTTGCCTTTTACGAAAAAGAGGGTTGCCGTTGTGGCGCGAGTGATTCCTTTCGAACATCCGATTCCCACTACGCAAAAACAGAGCACGAGCATGCTGCTAATTGAAACAAGACGCATTGAAAATCCTTCGCGATTAGCAGCGCGCGGTAGGGACCTAAGCCGCGAACGATCTTGAGCGGTCAGTAGCGCGGCTGCTGGTCACCAAACATTCAACCGGTTATCGACGATCAGGGAACGCCATTACCTCTATTCTGCCAGTACGCTCCCGGCGTCAGCCAAAATCCTGCCGGCTGGAGATAAACCAGATTTGAATCCCACATGGCAACGTATAGATGTTCCGCGCCGGGTTGGATGTTCACCGTTGTCGAAGTTGGTTCGGTGTAACCCGTAGCCGGCACTTTATAGACGGTCAGCACGTGAGGTCCCGCTGACAGCAAGGTGCTATAGCTGTGACCTTGTGCGAGCGCTGTCACAGGTCTGCCATCGATCTGAAGACTGAAACCGAGATTCCATCCGAAGTTCGCGACTCGATCGACGGTGAGGCGACCAGGCGGGACGTGACTAGTCCGGAGGTAACCAGCGCCTCCTTGCGCAAGAGTGCTGATAAACATTGCGGACACGAAAACCAACATTAGAAGAACGTTCCTAACGAAGCGGTGTTTTGATTTCATGGCGTTATTTTAATCATTGAACGCGCTTTTGGCCAGCAGGTTGCGCTTGGGATCTCTCTAAAATCTTTTGAAACTCTTATTTCGCTCCAAAAGTCACGACGATGGGGCTACCTAGCGGACTTTTGTTATGAATGAAATCAAACCTCAGCCAACAGGAAGAGCCGCGAGAATCGTTACATGAAAAGCGAAGCCATTAATACTCGCACTCTGGTCAGAACCCAAACAACTTACTTGTGCCTCGATTCTCAATTCAACCTGCCCAGATTCATCATCCCAGTCGGCATCAACATCTACAACGTTCCAGTTCGCAATTCCTCCCGGCGCGATATTGGCGATTTGAGTTTTCACGATCGAAGCTGTCGCAATCGCTCGAACGAACTGTCTGTTAGTAAGCCTGGGTCCGACCGCCGCACTGAAGGTTTCCTTGGCTACAGCGAGATTAGTCCCTTGAGATCCTATAACCAGGCTCACATCAAATTGTCCATCGATAATGAAGAGATGATTCGCGTCGTCCGGACCGGCCACCAGGACATCCAGTTGTTGAAGATTTTCGATCTGTGCAATTTTGATTGCCATTAGGTTCTCCTTAATTCGTTTCGTCCGAAGTAAACCGGATTGTAATCGACGCAGTCAATCGGTCTGGCAATGCTATCGATATCATTTGTGATTTAGCAATCGAAAATCCATTCTATGCCGGATTACTCGCCAGGATGGATTTCATTTTAAGATTGCCTCCCGTAATGATTCCTGCACGCTTTACGACTGACGGCGCTTTATGATTCAATGCCGCCATGGGGTTTCGCGAACCAGCCTACGCAGTTTTGTCGGCCGTATTGGGGATGGTGACTTTGATATTAGGACTGCTGACAATTTTTTCGTGCTTGCGGGAATCCGCGGCGCGCTAAATCAAGCGGTACCGCACGACGCGGGCTCGGTTTGGAGCGATACTCATTTGTTTTATCGTTGCTGCTGCCTGTGGTCTCGTGACTGCAGTGTGTGGGCGTCTC
>DATARG010000124.1:0-3043 GCA_036264275.1 Candidatus Udaeobacter sp.
AAGCGGCCCAATGCGTCCGCTAGGTTCGCGTTCGGCAGGCTGCGAATGACTTCCGCCGGCAGTACCTGCACGAGGTTGTCCGCCGAGCGCTCAATGTTGACGGCATCGGCTTCGCCCGAGACGCGCGGGATCGTCACTAAAATCGATTCATTTTGTGATTGCAGTTGGAGCTTCACGGGAACGTTGGCGACTTGACCCGCAGACACGCTCAAGGACTGCTCGAATTTTGCAAACCCTACGTAAGTAATCGTGAGGGTGTAGTTTCCCGGAGCGACATTGTTGATTACAAATCGGCCTTCATCGTCGGTTACCAGATTGAAGACGGGAGATTCAAGCGTAACTTGCGCGCCTTTGAGGACGGCTCCCCCTTGATCCGTTACGACGCCCGAGATGCCCCCTCTTTGCGCCTGGCCAGACGCCTGTTTCACCAGCGTCAAAGACAACAGGCCCAGCAAGAGGATACACATCCAGCGGGTCAACCGAGCTACTTCATTTTTCATTTTCTCCCCCGAAATGGTGAGTTCAACACACCGATAGAACGCAAAAATTGCGATGCCGACAGAGGGCGGGTCAATGTCAAGGAACCGTTATTTCAATACAGGTATTTGAATCGCAGCTTGTTAACACGAGGTAACAATAATGTGTTCGTTATGTAAATTTTCGTTATTTAAATGCTAGATCGTCCAAGCTCAACAGACCTTGGCAGCGGCGGGCGCGATAGTCAAGTTTCAATCGTGATACTCTCACGCGCCCGGAACGCTGAACAATTAGAGGTCCCGTTTTGTGAGTTCGATGCGGTAGTTGCCATTGGGCGCGCGAAAACATTCTGGATTGGCCAAGAAATCGTCATGAGCTTTCGTGACTGCGTTCAAATACAAACGTTCACCAACAAGCTTACGCAATAGCTGCAAATCCCTGATTTCAAGGCGGGAAAATTCCTCAGGTCCTTTTGCTTCCAACCACTTGGCTGATTTTAATATCTGCGCAGATAATCGCTTGTTAAAGCCGTTGTTGTTTGACCGCATCGTTTCTAGCTTTTTCTCCGACGTATAAGGCATGCCATCTCCTCTTACGCAGAATCTAGCACGGGCTACCTTGACGGTTCCTGAACGTCGCGGGGCGGCTGCCGAGAGAACTCCTCCAACATATGGCTCCCCGAGAGCGAGAAATTGTTCAATTGATTGCTATGGGAAAAACGAGCCGGCAGATCGGAACGCATTGGGGTATCAGCGCCAAAACCGCTGAAACCCATCGAAGCAACCTTATGCGCAAATTGGGTGTCCACAGCATTTCTGAGTTGGTTCGTTATGCCGTGCGAAACCAAATCATCGATCCAATCCAATTGTCCACTTTTCTTGTGAAGGTTCAGAAATCGTCGAGAACGACAAAATGAATTGACGTGGAATCGAGTTACCCTCTGACATAAAATGGCGGTTTGTCTAACCAAAAAATGTCCATGGATTAAACGCTTTCGCTGGTGGATTGCTCACGGGAAGGCTAGTTATATTTTTTTGGGATTTCGGTAAAGCGATGCACGAACGAAGGTGCGCGCATCAGCACATTGAGGTACGGCGGACTCACAAAGTCTGCGGGGTCCGGCGGACGGCTGTTCAATACGCCCCAATTCTTGGTGAAGGCGGGCTTCAGCGATGCAGGACAGTTTCACCTCCAATCCTGCCCATAACGCGGCTACTGCACGAAATTCAAGCGACCTCTTTCGCACCTGCGCCGCGGATCGCGCGCTTCACGAGGTTTCTCATCAACGGAACCTTGAAACCGTTATAGCGCAACGGCACGGCGCCTTCGATGGCCATGCGTCCAGCCATGTCCGCGGTTTCTTCGTTGACCGGTTTGCCGGTCACGGCTTCCTCCACCTGCGAAAGGCGCCACGGATGCGCGGCTACTCCATTAACCACGATGCGGATGCGGTCGATCTTGCCGCCGCTGACAACCTTTGCGGACGCAATGTTGATGAGTGGGAAATCCCACACGGGCCGGTCGCGAACTTTTTCAAAGTAGAATTCGGTGTTCGCCCACTTGGCGGGAATGCGAATCGCGGTGAGGAGTTCGCCCGGCTTCAGGATCGTCATGCGCGTGATGTCGTAGCCCGGGCCGATGAAATACTCTTGCGCATCGACGACGCGCTCACCACGCGCGCTGCGAATCACCATCTGCGCCTCCAGTGCGACCATCGCCGGAGCGGAATCCGAAGGGCTGACGGCGACGCAACGTTCGGCACCGAGAATCGCGTGCTCGCGGTTGATCGCGGTCGGCGTATCGGCGTAGCAAAGATTGCCACCCGCACGATAGCAATCGAAACCGCTTCGGTAGTACCAGCAGCGCGTATCCTGCGACACGTTGCCGCCAATGGTGCCCTGGTTCCGGATCTGCGGCGAGGCAGCTGCTTCTGCTGCTTCGCTCAGGATCTTGAATTTTGCTTTCACATCGGGATGATTTACGACATTGGTCAGCGTGGTCATGGCGCCGATTTCCAGTCCGCCGTTCATGTCCCGAACTCCGACCAGTTCCTTGATCTGACTCAGATCGATTACTACTTTCGGACGCTTGATGCGATCTTTGAACCAATCGAAGCTGTCGAGACCACCCGCCAATATCCATGCATCCGAGCGATACTGGTGTGACAGACTAACTGCATCATCAATCGACGCAGGCTGGAAAAGTTCGAAGGCCGGCATCACATCGCGAATAACTGCCATCGTCGTTTCTCCTCACTCTATCTTCAATCAAGCTGAATACTCGCGCGCTGAGTATGCGTTTTCTAAATATGGGCCGTCAGAACTTCGGTTACAGGTCTGCCGTACTCGAGCGAAGTCAAAATGATGTCCGCCATAACCGGAGCGCGTCTGAAAATTTCGTCGCCAAGAGCGTCAGAAACTGCGTTGAGAATCGCGCAACATCCACCGCCGACTGGAGGTTCTCCGATGCCGCGAGCGCCAACCGGAGTTTCCGGATCGGGAATATTAAGCGCGGCCCACTCGAAGTTGGCCGGGACATCCAGGATCGTGGGCGGTTTGTTCTCGTA
>DATARG010000125.1:0-6528 GCA_036264275.1 Candidatus Udaeobacter sp.
CAGAAATCGGCGATCACGACGATGTCGGTCTTGTCATCGCCTGTGCCAGCTTTGATCCATGCCTCCCACTCACCCATCTCGTTGGAAGCTCCCAAGTTTGTGTTCCCATACGTACCACCGATTTCCAAGCCGCGGAACTTGTGGACCAGGAAGAAGTTGACCACACCGGAGATGGCGTCGGAACCGTACACAGCCGAGGCGCCATCCTTCAGGATGTCCACGTGATCAACCATCGAAAATGGTATCAGGTTGATGTCCGGGCCGCCGTTAGCTCCAGCGACGGCTAGCGAACCAAACGCGACGCGTTTGCCATCAATCAAAACCAAGGTTTCCTTGGGCAACAGACCGCGCAGGTTGAATTGAATGGTACCATCACCGCCGTTGCCGATGTTCAGGTTGACTGTGCCGCCCGCTTGCTGCGGAATGAATTCCTGGAGGTCGGTGGCGTTGCGGATACCGAGTTTTTCAATGTCTTGCGGCCGGTACGTATCCACCGGGTTCGGGCCGGTCTCTTCCGCTGTGGGAATGTTTGAACCGGTCACGACGACGCGTTCGACCTCAGCCGTGGACGGCGGAGGAGCTCCGGGCTCGGCAGGCACGGCCGGAGCCGGCAATTGCGCGAATGCGTTCGAGGCAAGGATTAATGGAAATCCGACGCTCGCCATCAAAGCGAGACGAACGAATCTAAACGTTTTTAGTGCGTTTTGTGTCATTAGTTTCTCCATTGGTTTGGTTAGGTTTGAGCAGGCTTAATAAATTTCTAAGACCCTGACAAGCTTTTTTTTCACTTTTTTGAACTTTTTTTGAACGACGAAACGAGGGCATTTGTCGGTCGAAGTTCCCCTCTAGCGGAACAGGCGAGGCCCTGACAAGCTTTTTTTTGTATTTTTTTCGCGCGTTTCGAGTTTTTTTAGGCACACGCGCGCATACTCGGGGCCGCGGGTCACTAAAATTGATACGACGACCAAAGCATCATCATTAAATGAAGAAGGTAAAATTCCAACGGCTGTTGCCATTGGTTCTCAATTTGATGTTCGGCGTTGCCAGCATTTGGCTTTTCGCCGACTGCCGCGCCAAACAAACAGATGGGCATAGACCCATTGTCTCATTTGCAACTGCCAAGCCCGTGCTGGAGGCGCTCGTTAACGAACTCCCGCCAGAGTTGAAAGAGCCGACTGAAGCCAGGTGGAAAGCCTGGGCTCAGCACGAAGATACCGCCGTGCGTGCTCGCTTAGAGCAAGGGGCGCTCGATTCCATGGTCAACCTGCTCTTATTCGGCACTTCGTTTACGACCCAGCCGAGGGTGGTCACGATGCACGATTTCGAAGATGCCGTCGTGCAGGCACGCGTGACTGATATTTCGGAAGCACTGCGCAATCCGGGGAACAATGAGCGTCTGATTTTTTTGCGAAACGTTCTCCGAAGCCGCGGTATCCATCCGGAAAGTTCCGGCGGAGTTGAGAAAACAAGAGCCTTTGTGTTGGAAAATCTTCGACGCGTTGTGCAGGAGCAGAACACTATTCGCGAACGGGTCGATGGAACAGACAACGAAAGCGATCAGGAGACAGCGCTTTCCAAGCGCTCCCGTGTGTTTCGCGATCGTGGTATCTCGGTCGATACTACGATTCTTTCAAGCTTTGGAATCGAAGGCGCGTTGCGCGACCTCAAGGAGCGGGCACTGGTCCCAAAAGGATCGGTAACTCGCGTGGCGGTAATCGGGCCAGGTTTGGATTTCACTGATAAGGGATTTGGGTACGATTTTTATCCGCTCCAGACGCTGCAACCCTTCGCGGTTTACGATTCGCTTATTCGCTTGGGACTCGCCGAACGTGGGAAGATCGACGTTACTGCGTTTGATATTAGCCAGGAGGTTCTCGAGCATTTGCGCCGCGCGCGGGACCATGCCGAAAGTCGAGACAACTACGTCGTTCAATTGCCGCGTGAGTCCTGGGCATGGGCTCCCGAAGCAATTCAATACTGGCGTTCATTCGGAAGCGAGATCGGCGCGCCTCTCGCTCCGACTCAACCGCCGCCGGCGCTGACCGGTCTTGAAACGCGCGCTGTTGCGATTCGTCCGGAAGTCGTCCTTTCGTGCAAGCCTATTGATCTAAACATTGTTTTGGAGCAGTTCGATCGATCGGCAACAGAACCATTCGACCTGATCATCGCCACAAATGTGTTTCTCTATTACGACGCGTTTGAGCAGGCGCTAGCGCTTCGCAATATCTCAACCCTGCTCAAGCCCGGTGGATTTTTTCTGACAAACGACTGGCTGCCTGATGTGCCTCGAATTCCGATGCGTTTAATGGGATACACACCTGTGCGATACGGAGAGAGCAGTGACTGGGGAGACAACGTTTTCCGGTGGCAGCGGCAATAATGCAAGATGAAGGGATTATGCTACCCCGATATGTTTTGGGCCGCACGCGATCTTCGAATCGACAGGTCAGACTTTAGCGATTCGTGATTACAGTGAGTTTGCCGTATTCCCGGGCTAATGGCGGTGAGCCGAAGGCCTGCTCGCAACGCATTTCCACGAGCGATCGAATAGGAGCATTGGTTTCGACGACGAATACCGCTTCGCGGTCTCGTTTGGGCTCGCGCCATTCCACGTGCTCCGGATACACACGATATGGCGCTTCGAGTATCTCATTGGAGACGGCCAGCGTTTCGTCGCTTTCGAAGAGCAATGGATAAACAAAAGAGATCGTGGTCCAGACTGAGGTCACGTTATTTTGCTTCAAATCGCCATGAACTCCGTCGATGTCCTCGGAGGCAATCCGTGTCATGCAGTATGTTCGCCCGTCCTGGCAGAGGGAGAGTGTTTCGATCTGATTTGTTTGTCCCGCGCGGATCAGAACGAAAATTCCCGTTACCAAGATCGCTGCAACGGCGGCCGTCGCGCCGAGGCGCGGCAATTGCATCGAGGAAGAAAAGCCACGTTCCAACATTCGCCCCGTGAGCACCGCCAGAAAAAAGCACCCCCCGAGGAAATAGCTGGGCACACCGGGAGCCTGACTCACATAAGGCACGAAAGAAGCTGCGGTCAGCACCATCATGTCGAAATCCGATTTTTGCGCGGCGTCTCCCAAATCGCCGCGCAACGCGCACAAAATCTTTCGGGATGATTTAACGAAAGGCCACATTGCCGTACCGAGCGCGAATAAGCCGATTCCGTAGAAAACGTAACCGGCTGCAGGTTTCTCGGGGTAATACCAAAGAACCGTGTCTGGTCCGAAGAACTTCGGCATCTCATCCAGAAAAATTCGTCGCCAAGCAGAAAGCTGAAAGAGCGCCGAAAATCCTCCTCCCGGTCTTTCAATGGCAACATAGCGCCAGTTGCTGAACCGATGGATGAGGTTAAACACGATCACCGGCGTATAGCCAAGCAGGAACCCGATCAAACCGGCTGGTGCATTACTGAGCGAAATCCTGCGGCGAAAGATCAGCAGCAGCCACAAAGCGGCGATTAGCGGAGCCGAAATCTCCAGACACCAGATGCTCAAGCCAGAGGCAAGACCAAAGAACAGGAATGTTCTTGGCTTCGGAACCAAGCTCGATTCAATCGATGCAAAGAGTACCGTCAGGACAGGGATCGAAAGGAAATACCAGGAATAGCCTCTCACCTGGAAGTGCCACTTGAGAAGCGATGGCGTTAGGGCAAAGGCGATCGTTGCGAAAACGGCTGTGCGCCGATCGTACAGAGCACAACCCATTCGATAAAACAGAAACAGACACAGCAGCGATACGACTACGATGCAGCTTTTTAAGGGAACAACGCCGACGCCAAACAACGCGAATGCAACCGCCGCCAGATAAGCTTCCCAAGCTGCGCCGGCATTGTACGGTTGACCATACATATAGAAAGGGAAGTGGTGCCCTTCCAGAATGTGTTTACCCATGAGACCGATGATGGCTTCATCACTATGAACATGGGTTTGCGATGCGAACAGAATTGCGAAACGCGCCGCGGCGACGGAAACGAACAGTCCGATAAAAAACGCGTGCCGACGCATCAAAATCGATTCTCATTCAAGTTAATTAGAAGGCACTGAGCCAATCGGTATCCCGGGCGACCTTGAATGCATTCATCGCCGACAACCATACTTGATAACGGCGTACAGCGCTCGGAAACCATCGCGCCAGCCGATCTTCTTGCCTTCTTCGTATGTGCGTCCGTAATAGGAAATTCCGACTTCGAAAATCCGGCACCTCAGTTTCGCGATCTTTGCAACCAATTCAGATTCTACGCCGAAGCGATCCTCTTCTATCTGGAACGAATTGATTGTCGAAGCTGTAAAAGCCTTATAGCCAGTCTGCGCATCAGTGAGGTTTAGGTTAGTGAACATGTTGGATAGTAGCGTCAAAAACCGATTGGCAACCATATGCCAGAAAAAGAGAACCCTGTGAGGTCGTCCTCCCATAAAACGCGAACCGAAAACCGCATCTGCTTTGCCTGAGAGTAATGGCTCAAGTAGCGTCGAGTAATCTTCGGGGCTGTACTCCAGGTCCGCGTCTTGAATGAGAATAATATCACCGGTTGCTGCCGCAAAACCGCTCCGCAGCGCTGCCCCCTTGCCGCGATTGGCTGGATGACAAATCACCTGATCGACGGAGTTCGAGATCTCGTTCAGCATGCTTCGCGTGCCATCGCGCGATCCATCATCCACTATGATGATTTCCTTGCTCTCGATCGGCGCTGCGCGCACTGCCTCGACAACTTTTAGGATTGTCGTCTCTTCGTTGTAACAAGGAATGACGATTGATACTTTCAATTGACAGGCGGATGGAATCCGAAATCGACCCGCAATTTTTCCCAAAGCCAATTGGCAAATGAATCTTTTTTTATCGCGGCAGCGTTCGCCGCGACGAGGGTCTCGGCTTTCTCCACGCTACCATTTAAGCAGTAAAGGTACGCAAGCAGGAATGTGTCATTGGCACCGAGGCGGCCGCCATTGTTCTCGTTCTCCAACACTTGAATGGCTTTGTCGATATTTCGCTGTGCCAGCGCCGCCGCGAGCAAGTCCGGCATAATTTCCAGGGGCGGCGTTGTCGAATTCTTCGCCACTCGCTCAGCGATCGATACCCGTAACGCATCGCTTCCCAACACCTCGAGAACCGGGACCCGGAGCCGGGTATGTCGCAGATAAAGATCGAGCTCGGCGAGCTTGTTACTTCCAACAGTTTCAGAAAGGTAACGCGTTTGCCGGACGGTGAAGAATGGTTCCATCTCAGCAGCTCCTGAATTCAATGTCTCAGGCCAGATTTGGTTTATCAGCGGCGAGCGAACAAAGCGTTCAACCGCCGCTGGCGCTGTCAGGTAGCTTAGCGCAAACTGATGGTTTGCTTCGTCATCCCACGAACGATCGGTTAACCGTTTGGGATAAAAGTCGGCCAGTGGCGGCACATTATGCGTGATTCGGTCGATTTCATCGCCATCCATCAAAAACAGCGCGCCCAGTTGCTGCGGCACTTCAATTCCGATCGTTCGCAAATCTGCGCCCGTTTTTGGATCATTCCACAGCTGCCGAAGCTCATCTTCAGTCACTCTGCGACCCGGGCCATTGATTCCCATCATGATCCAGTCCTGATCGGCGCCCCCCCACACCAATGCGTTTGGAAACGCTTTATGAAACGCTCGCAGGATCGCTTTGGCTTCCTCCACTCTTAATTGATTGATGGGAAGCCAAAAAGTCACGATTCCGTTTTCCTTTAACCGGCTTCGCATCAGCGAGAAAAACTCCTGCGTGTAAAGGTTAACTGCCCCTGCCATTTTCGGTGGAGGCGGTTCGCCCGAAATAACATCGTACTTTTGCGGGGTGGCTTGCAGAAAAAATCGCCCGTCCTGGACGACCGCGCGCACACGGGGATCGCGCAGTGGGTTCGCGTAATTGATTCCAGAATAAAAATCGGACAGCGCGAATACTTCTTTTGAAATATCCACCACATCGATCCGCTCGATACTCGATTTGCGAGTGAACGCATCCGCCGTGACGCCACATCCATAACAAAGTAGGAGCACATCTTTCGCTGCGGGATTGAGCGCCAAGGGAAGATACGCAAACAACCGCATGTAACGTTGATTACGCGGGTTTGTCGCCGACATGGAGAACGCGTCACTGAGCAACCGATAATAGTACGGCTCGTCAAACAAATCGCGTCGCAGCAACTGCCAGGTGTCCGATGTGCCCTCAATCCGTTTCACAACGCGCGCTAACACGTGGCCCTGCTCGTCGACTTCGTAGGGGCGGCTGGCGTGTGCGAAGTGCGCCTCGGAGCGGCCGTATGGGAAGAATACCAAACCAAGAATGGGTGTTGCCCAAAGCGCAATGACGATGATTCCAACCGGTCGCCGGAATGACCAAGCTGCGCGTTCGATCACTAATAAGCTGAGCAAAGCATATCCGACAGCGGAGCAAATGAGACTGATTTGGTAGCCCAGAATCGGCAATAAGACAAAACTCGCGACCAGCGGACCGATCGCCGCTCCAGTTGTATTAAGCAGTGCCGTCACTCCCGTACTGTTCA